>NZ_JALAAI010000036.1:0-29706 GCF_052785085.1 Candidatus Electrothrix sp. | reverse complement strand
AAAACAAACAACCAGAGGGTAACCTAACTTTTCAAACATGTCTAAATTGAAGAGGCGGGATAGTTGCGCCCAAAATTTCTCATTGCGCTATTCTCATATTGAAAAAAGTTTAGGCTCTGAATTGCTGGCCTTCATGCACCCGCGGCGGGGTGTCTGACGGGCAGGAAATCCTTGACGGGACTGATCCGCTGGATGGCAGTGATGATCGTGTAACGGGAGGAGGTCTTAACGATACTGGTATAACCTGGAGCGGTAATTATGAATCTGGCAATAATAATGCCTGTGATCCTTCTATCCTGCCGGACGGTGATAATGTAGTTGAGGCGCAGGATTGTTCGCATGGTCGGGATGTAACCCATAACGATAACTCTGACGGTCATGCCGGATTTAGCTACACCAAGCTGGACAGCAACGGGGTGCCCTTGGCTAATCAGAATGCGGATTACGCAACCACTCCCTGGGCTTGCGTAAAGGATAATGTGACCGGTTTGATTTGGGAGGTGAAAACCGATGACGGTGGGCTGCATGATAAGGATGATACCTATAAATGGTACAACACTAACCCTGCCACCAACGGCGGTGCGGATGGTTATGAAAATAATGACGGAAATACTTGCTATGGCTATAACAGTAGCGATTCCTCAACATTTTGCAATACTGAAGCGTATGTAAACCGGGTCAATGCAGCGGGCTGGTGCGGGGGTTCGGATTGGCGTATGCCGACGCACAAGGACAGACATCGTAAACATCAAAATGATAATTACTTGATAATGATTTGATTTTATATACGATTAATAGAATTTGGACATTTTGTCTTGTAGCAAGTGTCCAAATTTAGTGATTTTGCTATAATATTAAATTATTATAAACAATGTCCAGTTTTAGCGTTTACGATGTCTGAAGGAGCTGAAGAGCCTTGTAAATTATGGTCGCAGCTGGCCAGCAATAGATACGAGCTATTTCCCCAACACTGACAATTCTTATGTCTGGTCCGGGTCGCCCTTTGCGAGCAACTCGGACGGTGCGTGGGCCGTCGCTTTCTACACCGGCGATTCCTACGCCAACGACGCCCTCAGCAACGGCTCTGCGGTTCGGTTGGTGCGCGGCGGACAGTGATTTTATGTTTTTTGCTTTGTGAGATTTTCGTGAACAGAAAAGAACATTTACATTTTGAGTGCCGTAGGGGACGAACCTATGTGTTCGCCCTTTTATTGCGGGCAGACACACAGGTCTGCTCCTACAATGTGAAAGGCTGACTGCGCCGCCGCTGTGTTGCATCAATAACCCTTCCCCCTTTCGTTAAAACAGGAGTCAGACTATGCGAACCTACTTCTTCATCCTCTGCTGTATCTTTTCTGCGGCAACTGTTCATGCAGCCCAAACCTGTAGAACAGATTCTATTCCCGCTTCCACACCCAATAGCCAGTTAATTGACAACGGCAACGGTACGGTCACTGACCTGAAGACCGGCCTGATGTGGAAGCAATGCCTTGAGGGAGTTTCTGGAAATACCTGCGAGGACGGCTCACCAAGTGAATTTACCTGGCAAGAGGCCCTACAGCAACCAGGAACTGTCAATGCTGCGGGCGGCTTTGCAGGCTATACAGACTGGCGACTGCCCAATATACGTGAGCTGGACACCCTTGTTGAAGAGCAGTGTTATAATCCTGCGATCAATCTCAACCGTTTTCCCAATACACCGAGTTCAGATGTCTGGTCCGGGTCGCCGTATGCTGGCTCCTCGGTCCATGCGTGGGGCGTCTGCTTCGGCCACGGCGATTCCGACATCGACAACCGCAACGACGTCTACGGTGCGGTCCGGTTGGTGCGCGGCGGACAGTGATTTTGTTTTTTTGCAACGGTTACCAGGGAGATTATGCCGACAAACAGCCCCGTCGGTGATATGATATACCCAGTACCGGAATTGCCCGGAGTGTTCCTTCGGGCTGTTCTTTTTCATCCCTTCAGGATGGTCGGGAATTCAAAACATTCAGCTTAGGATAGTACCTGAGTCTGTAAGCAAAAGGAGGATGATATGCAATTCAATGCAATCATAGAACGGGACCGAGATGGTTTTTATGCCTATATCCCAGCACTTCAGGGGTGTATGAGCCAAGGGGATACACTTGAAGAGGCACTCGCCAATATCAAGGAAGCGTTGGAGCTGTATCTGGAAGATATGGAGGAGCAAGAAAAAGAAAGATTATCAGAAAGCAGCTACATCATAGCCCCTATTACCGTAGAATCAACAGCACATGTCTGATAAACTCCCGCGATTAACAGCAAAAGAAGCGGAAAAGCTACTCTTGGCAAACGGTTTTGAGTTGTCCCGGCAAAAAGGGAGCCATCGTATTTACCGTAAAGAAGGCAGCCGAATGGTCATTCCGCATCATCAAGGGAAAACTCTGCATCCGAAAATCGTCAAAGAACTTTTCGCTCTGCTTGATTAGCCGGGTAGGGTGCGTTCCACGCACCATGATACTGCACGTTCAAGCCTTGTAGGGTGCATTTCATGCACCGTTTTGGTACAGGGGGGGGGTACTCTACCGGGGCTCTGCCAAAGCCCGGTAGGTTGGGGTGAGGTACGAACCCCAACAATCATAAGGCGAGTCAGACATGTTGGGGTTCGTTCCGCGCACCCGCAACCTACGAGCTAACAAACAGCAGAGGTTTTGCCTTCCAAAAGGCATAGGGTTTGCCTTCCAAAAGGCATGGGTTTTCCCTATCAAAAGCCCTGGCTTCTACCTATCAAAAACCCTCCCTTTTGATATATAGAAGGGAGGGTTTTACATCTCAAAAGGGAGACTTTTTAGTATATAGAAGGGTAGGCTTTTGATTCGCAAAAAATCTGCATGTATCAGTATGTATTCATCTCTTTCCATAAAGCCTTGTAGGGTGCATTTCATGCACTATTTTGGTACAGGGGGGTACTCTACCGGGGCTGGCAAAGAGATTATACCGACAAACAGCCCTATCGGTGATATGATATACTCAGCACCGGAATTGCCCGGAGTGTTCCTTCGAGCTGATCGGGAACCTTGCAAGGGTTCAATAAATTTAGCAGAAATTGAGTCACGCTGACCCAAAATTCGATATAATGAAACCAAAAGTTTACCTTGAAACAACTATCGTCAGCTACCTGACCGCATGGCGCAGTCCGCAGCTTATCATGGCCGCCCAACAGGAGGCCACCCGATCCTGGTGGGACGAGGAGCGTCTTTATTTCGATCTGTTTATTTCCGAGATTGTGATTCAGGAGGCTACGGCAGGCGATGCGGAAGCTGCAAAGCGACGACTTGATGCGCTTGACGGAATCCCGGAGTTACAGATCGTTGATACCGCCCGAGAACTGGCGCGAAGTTTTATCACCAAACGGCAGCTGCCAGCCAAAGCTCATCTTGACGCTCTGCATATTGCAGTGGCTGCTGCAAACGGAATGGACTATCTTTTGACATGGAACTGTCGGCATATTGCCAATGCAACCCTTCAACACGCGATGCGCAACATCAGTGAAGAATTCGGCTGTGCGCTTCCGGTTATCTGCACCCCGTTTGAACTGATTGAGGAGAGAAAAAATGATTGACGATCCGCTTATTGAAGAAATCCGCCGAAATCGCAACGAATACGCAAAGAAATTCAATTATAATCTCGACGCAATTTGCCGGGATCTTGAAAAAAAGCAGAAACTCTCAGGGAGAAAGGTCGTTTCTTTTCCACCCAAAAAACCGATAGCCCGGTAGGTTGGGGTGAGGTACGAACCCCAACAATCATAAGGTGAGTCAGACATGTTGGGGTTCGCTCCGCTCACCCGCAACCTACGAGCTAATCGAAATGAGATCAAGCGGAGAAAAACATGAGCGAAAAAAGAACCCTGGTCAGTTTCGACTGGGCTATAAAAAATATCCTGCGTGACAAAGCCAACTACGACGTGCTGGAAGGTTTTCTCAGCACCCTGCTGGAGCGGGACATCAGAATTCTTTCCCTACTGGAAAGCGAAAGCAATCAGGAGGATGCGTCCGACAAGTTTAATCGGGTGGATCTTTCGGTGGAGGACGATGCCGGAGATATTTACGTAATTGAGGTACAGGCGGGTTGGGAACGGTATTATTTACAACGACTCCTGTATGGCAGCTCAAAATTGATCATTGATCACCTGAAGCTGGGCGATTCGTTCGCCAAGGTGAAAAAGGTTATCTCGGTCAGTATTCTCTACTTTCTGCTCGGCGAGGGGGAGAACGATTATATCTATAAAGGATCGACTGATTTCTACGGCCTGAATACCCGTGAAAGACTGCGTTTGAAGCCGAGAAAACGTCGTGCCGTGGTGGGTCGGGAACTGGACGCAGGACGGAATGTGTTCCCCGAATATTACCTGATTGAGACCGAACGTTTTCACGATATCATCAACAGCGGCATTGACGAGTGGGTCTATTTTTTCAAGAACTCCGAAGTCAGACCGGAGTTTCGCTCCAGAAACATCCAGGTTGCGGCTGAGAAGCTTGATCTGCTGAAAATGCCGGAAAAGGAACGCCGGGCTTACGAGAAATATCTGGTGAACAGGGCCAGCGAAAAGGATATGATTGAATCGGCGTATGACGAAGGGATTGAGAAGGGGATTGAGAAGGGGATTGAGAAAGGGATTGAAAAAGGTATCGAAAAAGGAATTGTGCAGGGAATAGAAAAAGGAGTTGAAAAGGGCAGGAGTGAAGTGGCTGTTAATATGCTGCGTACGGGGATATTGACAACAGAGCAGATTTCGCAGGTCACAGGTTTGTCTGCGGAAGAAATCAGAAAACTTGCCGGGAAATCGTGAAGAGTAATATGAGCGAAAAGAGAACCTTGGTCAATTTTGACTGGGCCATAAAAAACATCCTTCGAGACAAGGCTAACCACGACATTCTGGAAGGCTTTCTCAGCACCCTGCAGGAACAAGGCATCACCCCCTTTTTGTCTTGGAAAGCGAAGGCAATCTAGCCTTGCAGGGCGAAGAGACATTTTTTATAAGAGACCATTACTGTTACATCTGTTACATTGAACATCTTTTGAAAAATACCTTTTTGAATTTTCCAGGATTTGAGACTGAGACAAGAAGAGAGAAATATGAGTAAGACAGCGCAGAAACCGCAACATTACGATTTCAAGGCTATTGAGGCAAAATGGCAGCAGCACTGGCAGAAAGAAAAATCATACAAGGTCAGTGAAAATGCAGAACAGAAAAAATACTATCTGCTGGAGATGTTCCCCTACCCATCAGGCCGAATCCATATGGGGCATGTCCGTAATTACTCCATTGGTGATGTGATTGCCCGCTATAAGCGAATGCAAGGTTATAATGTGTTGCACCCTATGGGATGGGACGCCTTTGGTCTGCCTGCGGAAAATGCCGCACTTAAACACGGGGTTCATCCTGCCCAATGGACCTATGAAAACATCAGCTATATGCGTGAACAACTCAAGGCTATGGGGCTGAGTTATGATTGGGATCGGGAGATTGCTACCTGCCATCCTGAATACTATCGTTGGGAACAGCAGGTCTTTTTGCAACTGCTGGAAAAGGGTTTAGTGTATCGGAAAAAGACTACGGTCAACTGGTGTGATGATTGCGCAACCGTCTTGGCCCGTGAACAGGTCATTGATGGCTGTTGCTGGCGTTGTGACCAGCAGGTGGTGCCGAAAAATATGTATGGTTGGTTTCTTAAGATTACTGACTATGCTGATGAACTGTTGGAAGATCTGGACCAACTCAACGGGTGGCCGGAAAAGGTGGTCACCATGCAGCGCAACTGGATTGGTAAGAGTCAGGGGCTTGCCTGCGATTTCCCGGTGGAAGGCGACAAAGAGAAAATCAAGATTTTCACCACCCGGCCCGACACTATTTACGGGGTGACGTTTATGTCCCTGGCAGTGGAGCATCCCCTTGTTGATACTTTGATCACCGGGACAGAGCATGAAGAGCCGGTTCGCGATTTTATCAAGCAAACCTTGCTGGACAAGCAGCGCATGGCCATGGATCAGGAACCGGAAAAACACGGTGTCTTTACCGGGAAATATTGCATTAATCCCTTTAATGGCGATCGTGTCCCGATCTATGTGGCTAATTTTGTGCTTATGGAGTACGGCACTGGTGCTGTTATGGCTGTGCCTGCCCATGATCAGCGTGACTTCGAGTTTGCCCGGAAATATGATTTACCGATTCGTCCGGTGGTGCAGCCCGAGGAAAAGCTGGAGGGCGAGCAGATGGATTCAGCTTGGGAAGGTGATGGTGTTTTGGCTGACTCAGCGAATTTTAATGGCTTGCCATCAGCTGAGGCAAAAAAGGCGATTATTGATCATGCAGAAAAAAAAGGCTTTGGTCAACGCCATATTACCTATCGCCTGCGAGACTGGGGGATTTCCCGTCAACGTTATTGGGGGGCTCCTATCCCGGTGATCCACTGCGATACCTGCGGTGCTGTTCCGGTTCCCAATGAGCAATTGCCCGTACTTTTGCCAGGCTCCCAGCCTCCCTACGGCAGTTCAGCCCCCTTGCATCAGCAAGAGGATTTTTATACAGTAACCTGTCCCCAATGCGGTCAGGATGCACAGCGGGAGACCGATACCATGGATACCTTTATGGAATCGTCCTGGTATTTTGCCCGCTATACCAGTCCCCGTGCTGATGCTCCCCTTGAAAAAGAGGCTGCTCAGTATTGGCTGGCAGTGGACCAGTATATTGGTGGGGTGGAACATGCTATTCTTCATCTGCTCTATGCCCGTTTTTTTACCAAGCTCCTGCGTGACCTCGGTTACCTCGGTGTTGATGAGCCCTTTACCCAGCTGCTTACTCAGGGTATGGTGATCAAGGATGGTGCCAAAATGTCCAAGTCCAAGGGTAATGTGGTGGATCCCCATGACCTGATAACCCAGTATGGTGCTGACACGGTACGCCTCTTTTCCCTGTTTGCTGCTCCACCGGAAAGAGATCTGGAATGGAATGCCCAAGGGGTTGAGGGCAGTTTTCGTTTTCTCAACAGAGTGTATCGGCTCATTCTGGCCAATATGGACTGCTTTGTCGCTTCTGATGAGAAAAAAAATAATGCCGTAGAATTGGGTAAACTCTCTCAGGGAGATCGACAGCTTCATCGGAAAACCCATCAGACTATTCAGCGGGTTACCGAGAGTATTGAAACAAACTTTCATTTCAATACCGCTATCTCAGGGGTTATGGAACTGGTAAACCAGGTGAGTGCTGCGACCGGAGAAGGGGGCAAACAGCCCCTTGATCAGACCGTACTGAGAGAGGCGTTGCAGACAATACTGTTCCTTCTTTTTCCTATGGTGCCCCATTTTTGTCAGGAACTCTGGCAGGTCACAGGCCATAAAAAAACTCTGGATCATCAACAATGGCCCGAGTATGATACAGAGGCAATCAAAGAAGATGAGCTTACCATTGTGGTACAGATCAACGGTAAGGTGCGTTCCCGTTTACAGGTTGCAGCCGACACAGATGAAGAAGAGATCAAGCAGGCTGCCCTGGATGATGAGCGGATAATAAATTTTGTCGACAATAAACCTGTGAAAAAAATTATTGTGGTTAAGGGGAAACTTGTTAATATTGTCGTATAGAACTCGTGGAAAAAAATCTTCCACTTGCCTGTCACCTGATGACCTTCTTTATCAGTGAAGGAGTACGCAAGAGTTTGACATGTTGCTTTGGAAGATATAATCTTAAACTTATAGAGGCGTAACGTGACTGGTAAAATCAAAAACCTGCTCTTTTTTCTCTGTTTTTTTCTTTTGCTTGGTGGTTGCGGATATTATTTTCCCAATGTGTATACCGGCCCTGAAAGGTTGGTGTATATGCCGAACTGGAAAAACCGCACAGATAAGCTTGGTATTGATAACAGCATGTATAAATCCTTATCAGCCTGGTTTCAGAAATCGGAAAAAATAAATTTGACCAAGGACAGAGAAAGAGCTGACCTGGTGCTTGCCGGAGAAATTATTTCTATTGACCTGCCTGGAATCGGCTGGAATACAGATGCCCAGACAACCGATGTAAAGATTATGTTACGCTTGCGTTATGTACTGAAAAATGTAAGAACCGGTAAAATTCTTTGGGAGGTACCAAACGAAGTCTGGACAGAGAACTATAATACTTTGACAAATCGGGCTGATACAGCAGACAAGGCTGTGGATGAAATTCTTGATGAGGTTTCCGAGAAAATATACTTGGGAACGTTAAACAAAATACGCAAGATGAATAGAGACCTGTCGGTTGACGGAGCCAATGACAAGTAATATCTGCCTGTTGTACTCGTGTTGGCAGTTTTTTCTTACGTGCGGCTAAAAAAGGCAGGAAACATGTACGGCTCTGTTCAGAACCAATGAACAGAGCCGTGTTTGTTTTATCCCTCTGATCTATGGTATGTTGACTATATGGTGAATTGCAGTGCAGTTAAACAGAAGCTGGAAAATATGTTTGTGAAAAAAATCATACTCTTCAGCTTTGTTATTTTACTCATTCTTCCTGTTGCTCGCTTGGGCGCAGCAGAGTCTCTTTGCAGCGAGATATGGTAAAAAAATAAAAAAAATACTATAACCATTAAAAACAACTTCATATATGTGATTATCTGGCGTATAGTCAAAAAATGGAGAGATGCCGGTCGGCTTATCCCAGCCGGACAAACAATGCAATGTTAATGAGGAAATCAGATGAATTACGGTGTAGTTAGCCAGGAACAGCTAGAAAAAATTGATGAAATCCTGTCAGAGCAGCTCATCAAGATAGGAGTGGACTGTGTCATCATTATTGACATGGCAGGGAATATCATAACAGCTAAGGACAACGGCACTTCCAAATATGATGTGTATTCATTCGCAGCTCTGGCAGCAGGTAACTTTGCCACTGTTGATGCTATGGCAAAACTAGTTGGAGAACAAGAGTTTTCTTTGCTCTTTCACAAGGGGACGGATTGTAATATCCACTTTTCGAAAATCGACGAGGAGCTTTTGCTGATCACCATGTTTGGCAAGCATATCTCACTTGGTTTTCTCAGGCTGAATGTTGTTAAAGCACTGGAACAGATAAGAAAGCTCTGGGCTGGTAAATAATTTTTTATTATGGACTTCATGGAGTCGTCTCTTCTCTTCAAAAGCATTAATCTATAGATAGCAGGAGAAAAGCATTGAGCTTTATTAATCTACGCGAGAAAATTGTACAGGTAAAAGTCGTTTATTACGGTCCAGGAAGAGGAGGAAAAACCTCTAACCTTGAGTATATCAATCGCAAGTTCAGCAAGCAAATCCAGTCTGAAATGGTCAGCTTAAAGACCCACGGCGATCGTACCCTGTTTTTCGACTTTCTTCCCTTTGACATGGGGAAGATCAAAGGATATGAATTAAAAATACAGCTATATACAGTGCCTGGTCAGGTGAAGTATAATGCGACGCGTAAACTGGTTCTGAAAGGGGTGGATGGACTGGTTTTTGTTGCTGATGCCCAGGAAGCCATGCGGGAGAAAAATATACGTTCACTGAATCAGCTCCATGAGAATCTCAAGGGTTATAAAGAATCTATTTTTAAGATTCCTCTTGTGATGCAGTACAATAAAGTTGATTTGCGGAATCAGGGGATCCCTGTTCTTCCAACCGCTGTGCTGGAAAAGGATCTGAATAGCAAGTTAAAAGTACCTTCCTTTGAAGCTAGTGCGTTAACAGGGTATAATGTTCCTGAAACACTGAAGAAAATCATTTCATCCACAGTAGTGTCAGTGCAGAAAAAACTCTTGTAACGGGATAAAAAAACGGTATAGGTACGCTGTTAAGTACTGGCACCTCAGATGAGTCCGGATAATAATTATGCCCCCAGCAATAGACGAATTTGAAGACCTCACACAATTTGCAGATGAGTCGTTTGATACAGATGAAGTTGATTTATTTGAGTTTACTGATGATGAGGAATCACCTCTTCTTCGTCTGAAATCCATAGTTCTTTCTCTGGATTGGGATATTACTGAGGATACTCTGACGGAGTTGACTGAAGAGCTATCTAATTTACGTTCTTTGTGGGATGGCGATAAAGTTGCTCAAATTTATCTCCAGGGAATGGATAATATCGGCAAGTATCTTCAGAAAGAAGGAGCTTATGCCCATCCCAATGCCATTAAACTTCTTCTGACACTTTTTTATAATTATGAGAAAATAATATTCTCAACAGATCTCAGCACAGCGGCTGTAACCTCCATGCTTAAGGCAGATGTCCGGAAGTTTAAAGTGCTGCAATACCAGATAGGTACGATTGGTAACGAAGGGCATGCTGAAAAAGATTTGCCAGAGCACTCTGAGGAACCTGTTCAAGAGCCTCGTAAAAAAACCGCCAAAGCTGACCCCTCGTCTGATGGAATTATTCAGGAGGGTCTTGAAAGCAGCCCACCAGCGCTACGTGGCGATACTGATGACCCCCTGACCAGTATGGAAGCCACTATTCTTGGCCTGGAATGGGAAGTAACTCAGGAAGGTTTGAAGAAATTTCACGCAGAGGCCACCACCCTTCGGGAGCATTTAAACGATAATCGTGATGCCCAAATTCTTGTCCAGGGCCTGCAGGCATTAGGAGCATATATACGCGAAGAAGAGAGCAATGCTCATCCTGACTCTTTTACTATACTGCATTCATTTTATGATGCTCTGAAGTTGTTGATTAAGGATACGAACCTGACTGCTGAACAACGTAAACGTGTCTTGCTTGAACAGATTGGCAGTCTTAATAGCCTGAAGGCAATTATAGCCAAGTCCGCAGCAGAAAAAAGAGCAGATAAAGCAGAAACACATACGAAAGAGGACGCAAAAGAAAGAGAAACAGCAAAAGTCGCTGAAGCAGCGGAAACCGTCGAGGTTGGCGGGACAAAGGAGCCTGTTTCAGAGGAAGAACAGGATGCTGATTTTGATTCACCAGTAGCAAACGATGATACAGAGCTGGATCTGTTTTCAGATGATTTTAATGATGAAGGAGATGAATTTGTTTTTGACGGAGAAGATGAGATCTCTGACAATGAGCTGAAAGGTGAGGAGAGTTTTACCGACGATTTTGAGTTTGATACAGAAGAAGATGGGCTAGATCTTGACCTTGACGAAGGACTTGATGAGGATCTTTTTGCCGATGAGGCACCAGGGGATGAGCAGGATTTTTCTCTGGACGATGATGGTGACCAAGACGAATCAATTGTTCCAGCCTTAACCGACGCTGATGAGGAGGAGGGCTTTAATGAAGAACTTGTATCAGCTGGTATCGACGATGGAAAAGCTACTGAATTTGATGAAAAACTGGATTCCTTCTTCGATTTTGGCGATGAAGATGTAGAGCAACAAGAGGAGGATGCCGTTGCAGAAGAAAACGCTGTTGTCGACGAAGCCCTTGAGGCTGATGATACAGATATAGATACAGATGATGCGCCAGGCTTATCCACTGAGACTGAAGAAAGCAATGATGATGAGGCAGGTGAATCAGATGTTGAGCTGGACTCTTTTTTTGACTTCTCCGATGAAATTGATGCGGATGAGGCGGCGACTGAAGAGGATGAAAAGAGCCGTGCAGAATCCTGGAAAGATGAAATTCTTGCTATGGGCTCTGAGGAAGCAGACGGAGAGGAAGAGGCTTTTATAGAGGGGGAAGTGGATTACGATTCCTTCTTTAATTTTGATACCGATGAGAGCGAAGACGATATCTTTCTGGATGATCAGGAAGCTGACATTGAAGAAGAAGCATTGGAAAGCCCATTGGATGATTCACAGGGAAAATCTCTTACAGCCAATGATGAAATCAGTGAAGAAATCAACGAGGACGAAGAGCTTGATATCGCCCTGGACGGTTCTGATGATTTTGAGGAGGCTGGAGAGATTACAGCCGCTCTTGCAGATGCTGACGAAGAAGGGGGTTTTAATGAAAGTGAATTGTCTTCAGATATTGATGATGAAAAGGCTGCTGAGCTTGACGAAAAACTGAATTTTTTCTTTGAATTTGACGAGGAAGAACAGGAATCTTCTTCTGAAGAAAAAGGTTCTGTTACGGAAGATGATATTGCCTCTCCAGAAGTTCTTGCCAAATCAGAAGCCGCTTTAGAGGTGCCTGAAGAGGAGAGTGAGATAAGCTTAGATGAAATAAGCGAAGAAGGAGATGAAGAGGAATCTGAAGTATCTTTTGCTGAAGATGATTTTGATGGTGATATTGCAGGATTCTCTCTTGATGACGACGAGATTGAAAGTGTTAATGCAACAGATGATTCCGCCAATATTTTTGCAGACTCTGAAGAAGAAATTGAAGGATTGGATGCTATTTTCGATCTTGATGAGGATAAGGATAACACCTCTTCTGAATTAGAGACGTCAGGTGAAGGCATAGCTGAAGATATTCCCGCCTTAGAAGATAAGTTTGTTGTCGCTCTTGATGATGAAGATGCTGATGATGTACTCACTCCACCTTCAAACGAGTTAGACAGCTTTCTTGATGTTGAAGAGGAGGATAACAAGGAATCGGTAGAGGCAGAGAGCACTGAAGCAACAGAAGACATCGCACTGGATGATGAATTTTTCCTGTCACTTGATGAAGATGAATCAGAAGACGATGAATTTGATTTCTCCTTTGATAATGATGCTGCAGAAAAAACGGAATCCCCGGAAAGGACTATTTCTGAGGAAATGGAGACTGTTCCTGTTTTGGAAGAAGGCGACGATACTGTCGACTCGGACCCTTATGAAGAGGTTGCATTATCACTTGATGAGGAAGTGTTGGATGACGCTGAATTAGTTGATTTTCCCTTTGAGAATAATGAGGGCACTGAAGATTCTGTCGAAGACACAGGGTTGATTTTGTCGTTTGATGATGAGGAGAACATAGCGAGTGACGAGGGTGCGATAACAGAGTCAGGCGATGCGAGTGAATCCGATGCCTATGATGAAATTGCCTCATCCCTTGATGATGACGAGAGCACAGGTGAGTTTCCCAGCTTTTCTGTTGTGAACGATGAGGTGAGTAACGATTCTGAAGATATTGCAGAATTCAATGAAGCCTCCGATGAAGAAATTGATAGCTTTTTCGATCTTGAAGATGAGGAAGAGACCGAGTTGGCAAGTGTTGATGGAGACTCAGCAGATGCCTCTGTTTCAGACGACGAATTTGGTCTATCACTTGATGATGAGGAAGACGAGATTGCAAGGGATGAAGATCTTGCCAGTGCTTCTTCCGACTCTGAAGTTGATGAATTTGCCTTACCGCTTGATGATGAAGAGCTGAGTGATACAGGTGAGAGTGAACTTTCAGACTTCTCCTTCTCCGATGGTGATGAAGACGAGCCTCTTGCCGAAACCACGGAAGTTTCCGATTCTTCCGAAGAAATTGATAGCTTTTTCGATCTTGAAGATGAGAAAGAGACCGAGTTGACAAGTGTTGATGGAGACTCAGCGGATGCCTCTGTTTCAGACGACGAATTTGGTCTATCACTTGATGATGAGGAAGACGAGATTGCAAGGGATGAAGATCTTGCCAGTGCTTCTTCCGACTCTGAAGTTGATGAGTTTGCCTTACCGCTTGATGATGAAGAGCTGAGTGATACAGGTGAGAGTGAACTTTCAGACTTCTCCTTCTCCGATGGTGATGAAGACGAGCCTCTTGCCGAAACCACGGAAGCTTCCGATTCTTCCGAAGAAATTGATAGCTTTTTCGATCTTGAAAATGAGGAAGAGACCGAGTTGGCAAGTGTTGATGGAGACTCAGTGGATGCCTCTGTTTCAGACGACGAATTTGGTCTATCACTTGATGATGAGGAAGACGAGATTGCAAGGGATGAAGATCTTGCCAGTGCTTCTTCCGACTCTGAAATTGATGAATTTGCCTTACCGCTTGATGATGAAGAGCTGAGTGATACAGGTGAGAGTGAACTTTCAGACTTCTCCTTCTCCGATGGTGATGAAGACGAGCCTCTTGCCGAAACCACGGAAGTTTCCGATTCTTCCGAAGAAATTGATAGCTTTTTCGATCTTGAAAATGAGGAAGAGACCGAGTTGACAAGTGTTGATGGAGACTCAGCAGATGCCTCTGTTTCAGACGACGAATTTGGTCTATCACTTGATGATGAGGAAGACGAGATTGCAAGGGATGAAGATCTTGCCAGTGCTTCTTCCGACTCTGAAGTTGATGAATTTGCCTTACCGCTTGATGATGAAGAGCTGAGTGATACAGGTGAGAGTGAACTTTCAGACTTCTCCTTCTCCGATGGTGAAGAAGAGGAGTCTCTTGCCGAAACCACGGAAGCTTCCGATTCTTCCGAAGAAGTTGATAGCTTTTTCGATCTTGAAGATGAGGAAGAGACCGAGTTGGCAAGTGTTGATTCAGAAGCTATAGAAATTTCTGATTCTGATACGGAAGAGGAAGATGAGTTTGCCTTGTCGCTTGACGATGGAGAGAGCAGCGAGCCCGAGGATGGTGAGCTTTCGGACTTCTCCTTTTCTGATGATACAGAAGAAGAACCTGTTTCAGAGGTCAGTGAAGCAACCGAATCCTCTGAAGAGGTAGATAGCTTTTTTGGTCTTGAAGAAGAAACTGAGCCTGCTGCTGATGATGAATTTGTCCTCTCGCTTGATGATGAAGAACCTGGCGATGATGAGTTAGCTGAATTTTCTTTTGACAGCAGTGAAGATGAAGAAAGCGTAGCAACCTTTGAAGATACAGAGCAATCTTCTGAAGATTTTATCCTGACACTTGATGAAGACGATGAAGAGCAACAGGATAACGAGCTGAATGTTGAAACGGACGAAGATATTGATCTGGATCTTGATGCTGACCTGGTGGAAAGCGATGAGCAGGAAGCAGAGGTGGCCTTAGAGAGCCATTTTGGAATTCCCTCGGAAACAGAAAAAACCACCGAAATATCGTTGGATGCTGACAACGAGTTGGCTGATGAAGAATTTGTGCTTGACCAAGAGGTTGAGCATCCGCATGACAACGAAGAAAGTGAGGAGAATGAGCTCTTCCTGAGCAAGGAGGCTGTTGACGAAGAAGCTGAAGACCCTGCACTTGTTTTCGATGCGGCTCTTTTTGCCACAGCAGCAGCAGCTGTCTCATCCAATCCAACTCTGGACAATGTCCAGCATGTGAACGAATTGGCTGTAGCTGCTAAACAAAAGGCTGGAAACACTCCACAGCAGACAGTGATCCTTCATCTTTTAGAGTCAGCAACAGCTCTTATCGGGCAAAAGTCTGAGCTGGCTAACGATGATCAAATCCTAGTGCAGGAACTGGCAGCAGGGCTTGAGCTTGCAGCTGATGATCCGTTTGAACTCGCAGCCTTGGTGCATCACTATACTGCCTGGCAGCAGGATTTTGTCAGCTCCATTATGGCCCACAGGAAAGACCCTTCTGTGGGGCAGCCTTTCTCTGTATCACTCCCCTCCGATTGTGTCAGCAATAAAGAGGCTGTCCAACAAGTGCAGGAAAGTTTCTCACAGCTTCGTGAGGCTATGATGGAGGAATTTAATCAACTGAGAAAAGAACTGCATAAAGGATAATTCAAAAATATGTCTGATTTCCTGCAAAGGGCACTCTCGTCACTGGGCAGAAAGTACATCATGGCTGTAACCGGTGCCCTTCTTGGTATATTTCTGCTGGTACACGCTGTAGGCAACAGTTTTATTTTTCAGGGGAAAGCGGCCTTTAACGCCTATGCAGAACATCTTCATTCTTTAGGGCCGCTGATTCCTGTGGCAGAGCTTATTCTGCTCATTATTTTTCTGGTCCATATTTTTATAGGTATCAGCCTGTTTTTGAAAAACCAGGAAGCTGCTGGCAATAAATACGCTGTAAAGAGTTCCGCAGGAGGAAAGACTTGGGGTTCACGAACCATGCCGTGGACCGGCTTGACTATTCTTGCTTTTCTTTTTCTTCACCTTTTTACGGTCCGCTTTGTTGATCAAACCCTGCCCATTGCCGATGTGGTCTATAGGGTGTTGGGTAATCCTCTCTATACTCTCTTTTATCTTTTCGGCATAGCGGCCCTGGCCTTGCATATCAGTCATGGTTTTTGGTCGCTCCTGCAAACTTGGGGTGTTCATCATCCTCAGTACAATGTCCTGATGCGGATTGGGGCCTGTGTGCTGACTGCCCTTGTTAGTCTGGTCTTTTTTGCAGTTATTGTGGTGTTATGGTGATAGAAGCGTACTGACTTTCCCCTATCTCTCCTTTATTTCCATGAAACAGCCTGTTAGCTCATCGTTGCACGACCTCTGTAGTCAAATCATCTGCGAATGCTTCTGGGAATACAGGATAAGCGTTGAGAAACTTCTTGAGCTGACCCGAAACGGTACTGATCAGGAAAAATATTTTGTGTTTACCAAATGTATGGAAAGCTCAACCGACATTCTGCAAAGTCTCCATATCTTCAGTGAAGATGATCAAAGAAAGATGATCAGTCGATATCGTCCACCAAAATTCAATCATTATTTTCTCAGCAAGAGGCATAAAATAGTAAGATATTTCGTGACTGGCGAGGAGGTTGATATCCCTGAGTTGGAATGGAATGTATAAATTGCCTTATACCTTTAAAAAAACATGCTCATCGACTCTAGAATCCCCCCGATCTGTTCACAAAAAAGGAGATGGCTCGCTACTTTTGCTCTATCCCCTTTTTGCTGCGTCCCATATTTTTTTCTTGTAGTCTGAATTGACTTGCTAATTTGTTTATTCGTTGTATTGTTTGAGCTGATATTGTAATACGTGCGGACAAGCGAGAGTTGTTCGCACAGACTATTCTTTTTGCATAGTTATGACGATTCGGATTCTGCATCATGGATGATGAAAAAAATAAAGTGTCTTGGGTTGTACCTATCTTTGTAGCTGTTATTGGAGCACTAGGAATGATAGGAGCCGCTCTGCTCAGTAACTTTGATAAAATTTTCCCTCAAGACAAACCGACTGTCGCGCCTGTGCACGTAGAATCATCTGATACACCTCTAGAAAGCACTTCCTCTGCATCAATACCGAAGCAGGAAATAACCACCTCAACAGTTTCGGCCCAACGAAAAAATTTACACCTTGTTAACGACTTTAATAAATCAGACTTCCTCTTTAAACATAAGAAGATTATTGAGGATAGACCTGAGATCTTCTCTGACGGAAGGATATCACTTACTGTAAGAAATTCATCTGATTATGAATGTACTGTGCGAATTTCCCAGTTTTTCCAAGAAAATGATGAGAAGGAATATAAATTGGTAAAGGGGTCTCCACTTGAAATCTCTGTCGGGGAAGCAAGCTACATCTTGCATTTTACTGATGGGGTATACCGTGAATATTGCATACTAAGTTCACATGTTGCGATTTAACCAAATCTTTCTGTTTGACTGGATAAATAAAGGATATAAGCAACTGTTTGTGGTAGTCGCAGTAATATCGACACTTGTCTTTATATGTGGTCACGGTACGGTTCATGCCGAATTGATAAATGATTTGGCGGATTCCTTTTTAAAGGGAGTCTTTCATCCGATACCAAAATCAACATATTACGGCACAACATATACAACAGATGCCAGTCCTTTCTCCTATAGGTATGTTGTCTTTGATCGCGGCACAAGAGACTTAGATCTAAGAGTGCTTGAACAGGTGCTTTCCAGAAAAGGTTATTATCTCTTAGGGAGAAATTCTTCGTATAGACAATCTGGAACTCTTCGTGTTGAGTGCCGAGTTAATGAGAGGTATCAATCTGAATACTCTTCCAATATGAGGAAAGTTTACAGCTATTCATCAAGATGCGATCTAAAGGATATCAACCGAGATAATTTTATTGTATACAGTGGACAGGGGAAAGTTTATGGATCAGGAGATAATGCAAGAGGTCAAGCTCTTGCTTTGGCATTCGTTCGGCTTAATTCCGCATCACAATTACATACCATTCCTGTTAACGTGAAAGGAGTCGATAATGGAGTCCGATCACATATACAAAAAGATCGTGACGAAGCAATATTGAATGCAAAATGTCAGGCTCTTGCAAAAACAGGTTCATCAATCAGTAATCTTGAGAAATATCAACTGGAACTTTCAAAAGGAAAGATAACGCAAGATTCTTACCGCCAACTTATTGAAGATCAGTCTACCGGAAAGCTGCTTCCCGGTTTCAGAATTGAGGATTTGGGATACATTAACGGTTCATATACTGTTCGGTTGACCGGCGCAGTTGTTCCTGATCCGATTGGTTCTATAGAAACCAGCCCTTCACCCAAATATAGAAGCAGAAACCAATATAGCGATAACCACGTAAGAGCAATCAATTCTCCAGAGATCAATCGTACTCTTGAAACTGTCAGAACTGGTGATATAGCAAGTTGGGTTGTAAATGGTACCAAATATAAAATGCAGGTATTGGAAACCAATTCAATAAATCCTCAAATGCCGTGCAGGAAATATACCTTGCAGATTGGTCGCCAACGTAATGTTAGTACGTATACGGCTTGTCGTAATCAATATGGATTATGGCGGAATCAATAAATTAGAGCAATAAACAACAGGAGCCATATCATGGTATTGTCAGAAAAAATAATTATTTTTATCATAATTATAGGTTCATTTTTTTGTACATCTGCTTGGGCTGGAACTAAAAGAATAAATTCTTACGACGAGCTACCTCCAGAAGTTGCTGTCGTGAGGATATGTCCAGATGGAGTTAGGCGTTTACTCGTGGCTGTGGAAGAACCTATTATAAAAGGTGCGCCGTATGTGAAAGCACGAGCTATAGCACAGAAAATTGCAACGATCAAAGCAAAAGCAACGCTTGCAGATTTTATTAAAGGTTCAGAGTTTGAACAGACTGCAATAATTACTGACGCTGTTCATCAACAAGGTGATTCAGGTCTGTTTACAACTGATTATGAATCGCAATATATCGCGAGGATGAGAACGGCGGCTCTCCGGGGAATAGAGGTTCGGGCAGTCAAAGAACCTCCGGGACAGAAGTCAATCAAGGTAGTTGTTGGATTCAGTGATAAATCTCGTCAGACTGCGGACGTATATGACGGTATACTAAACAATCACTCTATTCCTACTCCTGATAGGAATAGCAGCAGGGTTGCTCCGGCACCAACATCAAGGCTTGATTGGACAGCAGATTGAACCTGATGCTAAGTTTTTTTTATTATATAAGATTACATATTTCATAAGCTCCCGCCATGCTCCTCAACCCCAAAATCCCCCCCGGCCCGCTGCACGAAAAATGGGACAACTGCCGTTTCAGCAATAAACTGGTCAATCCTGCCAACCGGCGTAAGTACGAGATTATTGTCGTGGGAACCGGCCTGGCCGGGGCCTCTGCGGCGGCTTCGTTAGGCGAGCTTGGCTACAACGTCAAATCCTTTTGCATTCAGGACAGCCCCCGTCGTGCCCATTCCATTGCGGCTCAGGGCGGTATCAATGCTGCCAAGAATTATCAGAACGATAGCGACTCCATCCATCGCCTTTTTTACGATACCATCAAAGGGGGTGATTTTCGCTCCCGCGAGGCCAATGTCTATCGTCTGGCCCAGATTTCCAATGCCATTATTGATCATTGCGCGGCCCAAGGTGTGCCCTTTGCCCGTGAATACGGCGGAACCTTAGCCAACCGTTCTTTTGGCGGAGCCCAGGTTTCCCGGACCTTTTATGCCCGTGGTCAGACCGGTCAGCAACTCCTGCTTGGGGCCTATTCTGCCCTGATGCGTCAGGTTGCAGCAGGTAAGGTTACCATCTATTCCCGGCGGGAGATGATGGATGTGGTTGTGGTTGATGGGCATGCACGGGGTATTATTGTCCGCAATCTGCTCACAGGTGAGTTGGAACGCTATTCAGCCAATGCCGTTGTTTTGGCCACGGGCGGATACGGCAATGCCTTTTATCTCTCCACTAATGCCATGGCCAGCAATGTCACCGCAGCCTGGCGGGTCTATAAGCGGGGAGCCGGTTTTGCCAATCCCTGCTTTGTCCAGATCCATCCCACCTGCATCCCGGTACATGGTGATTATCAGTCCAAACTGACCCTGATGAGCGAGAGCCTGCGTAATGACGGGAGAGTCTGGGTGCCGAAAAACAAGGGAGATCGCCGCAGCCCGGCGGATATTCCAGAAGCAGAGCGTAACTATTATCTGGAAAATAAATATCCCGGCTTCGGTAATCTGGTGCCACGGGATGTGGCCTCCCGTAATGCCAAGGAGGTTTGCGATCAAGGCTTGGGTGTGGGCGAGACTGGTCAGGCTGTGTACCTGGATTTTGCTGAGGCCATTGCCCGTGACGGCGTTGACACCATCCTGAAGAAATACGGTAATCTTTTTCAGATGTACGAGCGCATCACGGCTGCTGATCCGGCCAAGGAACCCATGATGATCTACCCGGCTGTCCATTACACCATGGGCGGTCTTTGGGTGGATTATCAATTGCAGTCCACTCTGAATGGCCTGTTTGTGATTGGTGAGGCCAATTTCTCTGATCACGGGGCCAATCGGCTTGGTGCCAGTGCCCTGATGCAGGGTTTAGCAGATGGTTATTTTGTCCTGCCTGCCACCTTGGGGAACTATCTGGCTGAGGCTGGTGCGGATCATCCAGCCAAAGAGGCCCCGGCCTTTGCTGAGGCAGAGGAGGATGTTACTGCTCAGATTACCCGCCTTCTCCGTAATCGGGACTGGAAAAAATCCGGGACTCGGCCTGTGGACTATTATCATCGGAAGCTTGGTACCCTGCTCTGGGATCATTGCGGTATGGCTCGAAATGAGGAGGGCTTAACCAAGGCCCTGAGCGAGATTCCGGCCATTCGGGAGGAATTTTATACCAATGTCTATGTGCCGGGAACCGGGCAGGAGCTGAATCAGTCTCTGGAACGAGCCGGTCGAATTGCTGATTTTCTCGAATTTGCAGAAGTCATGGTTTTGGATGCGCTGGAGCGTAAGGAGTCCTGTGGCTGTCATCTGCGGGAGGAGAGCCAGACCGAAGAGCATGAAGCCAAGCGGGATGATGCCAAGTATTCGCATGTGACGGTTTGGGAGCATAGCGGGGTTGGTCAACGTCCGATGCTCCATCAGGAGCCGCTTCAGTTTGAGGAGGTTACGCCTTCCCAACGGAGTTATAAGTGAAAGGAGGGGCTAGGGATGCCCTTGTCGTGTAATCAATCTTATCTCGCCTACAGGATTGCCAAGGTGCTGGATCAGGGCAATAAGTATAATCTGCACATTGAAATGACATTGGATATCAACGGCACTGATTATATTCCTGATATTGTCCTGTACAGGAAGGAAAAGATTGATTTTCTTCATGATAAAATCAAGGCGGATAAACCCCCGCTTCTGCTGGTCGAGATACTGTCTCCGAAACAGGCCGTGAATGAAGTCACGGAAAAGTTCGAGGTGTATTTACAGGCCGGGGTGCAGTCCTGCTGGCTTGTGATTCCTCCGACCAAAACTCTTGTGCTGTTTCAGGATATGCAGCAGCCCCGATCTTATTCAAGCGGGCGATTTACTGATCCGGTGATTGAGCTTGAGGTTGCGGTTGACGATATTTTTTCGTGAGTCCTGACCAGCCGGGTGGATACGTTGCTATGCCAATATTCCTTCTGTTCTGCCCTCCTGCCGCCGCATCTCCTCGGCCATCTGCCGGAACAGCGCGTCGTTACAGCTGCTCCCTTGAGCTGATTTGAACTCTTGAGATATTTTGGTTCGTTATTGTCCTTTCTTTTTGCCGTGTTTCTGCAGATACAGCTCAATTTCTTCTGGTGAGATCCCTTTCAATCGATCCTTTAGTGACAATCGTTGCAGTACCTCAACCGGTGTAAAATGTTCCAGCACTTCATCCAGTGAAAATTTGTCCAGCACTTCATCGGGCGAGAGCAGGCTCAGATGATTTTTAACATAATCTCTTTGAAAATCTTTCATTGTGTAGGACACGGGAAATCCCTCCAGATTGTAATTATCGAACAGGCTGTTTGCCCTTTTTTGTCCATTTGGCCCGGTCAATCATGGATTGAGTATAACGGATTTTTGAGGTATTCTGCTATATCATAATGTCTGCATGTGAAATGAGGTACAGGTGCCGCCGCTGTATCTGACAACGAATGAGGTACAGGTGCCGCCGCTGTATCTGACAACGGCTGAGTACCGGTAAACAAAGAATGTTCTTTGGCGGAGCAATGAAAACAGGCGGAATTGCAAGTCTGCAACGTGGTATTGTCGATTTGCAATGAGGCGTTGTAAGCTGACAATGAGGCAGATGAAACATGCAACGGGGCATAGCAAGCATGAAATACCTCGTTTCACGCTTACAACGGGACGATGTACGTTTACATTGAGGCATGTGAAGCTTACATCAAGGCGTTGTAACCTTGCAACGAGGCATTGTAAGCTTACAATACAGCATGTGAAGCATGACATGGGGCAAATGAAGTTTACTTTAAGGCAAAGTAAACGTGGATTGTGGTGGGGAAAGCGTCCTTTTCTGCATCGGGAATCGCTTCGGGCTGAGGTAGAAATGCCGTTATAGTGGAGTTAGAAGTAGCGATGGAACAACAGACAATCATCATTCCTAATCTTGCCATTGCCGGGTACCGAAGTTTCGGCAAGGAGCCGCAGTATTTTGATCAGTTTGCCAAGGCCAATCTGTTTATCGGGCAGAATAATGCGGGGAAGTCCAATGTGCTACGGTTTTTGAGTGAAGTTTATCCGCAACTATGGCCGATGTTAGCTAAATTTCCAAGACCAAAACTAACGTTGGGCGAGCTTGATCGACATCTATCAGATAATCCTCCGTTGCTTTTAGGGCTTGGTGAGAAGATAGACATGGACGAATTACCATCAAAACATCGGCTGATTAATCATGTGACCGACTCGCAGCAACGTTCTCTTGCCGCACAACTTCTTTGCAGGGTGATGAAGGAGAAGGCACGGATAAATCGTACAGAGATGATCTGGAGATTAACCTCATTGCCTCCAATGCCAGCAAAGAAAATAGAAATTCAAGAATCGTCGACTGAAGCAGTTAAAGTCCTTTCTGATAATGAAGTTAGAAAATTACGTAGAATTCTAGCACAAAACCCTAATGGTGAGGATCGAGAGATAATTGCAAGGCGGATACAACTACCCCTGTCTGAGACAGATATCAAAAGGATCAAGGTTAAGTTAATCCCGGCGATTCGAAGGATTGGAGAAAAAGGAAACAGCTCTGACGAATTTGACGGCACAGGTATCATCGACCGACTGGCAAAACTCCAAAATCCAGATGTTCATAATCAGCAAGATCGAGATCGATTCGATGAGATCACCAACTTTCTCCGCAATGTCGTTGACCGTCCCGATGCTGTCCTTGAAATTCCCTACGAACGGGACACCATTCATGTCCACATGGACGGTAAAGTTCTGCCCATAGAATCCCTGGGAACCGGTATTCACGAGGTAGTCATTCTTGCGGCTGCCGCAACCGTACTTTCCAAACATGTTGTTTGTATTGAAGAACCGGAACTCCACCTTAATCCCATCCTCCAGCGTAAGCTGATCAGGTACCTTTCTAAACATACAGATAACCAGTATTTCATTACCACTCATTCCAATGTGTTGATGGATGTACCTGATGCTGAAATCTATCATATCAAACTGGTCAAAGGTGCTTCCATAGTTGAGCGAGTGACCTCTGGTCGTCAGAAGTCAGCGGTCTGTGAAGATCTCGGCTATCACCCTTCAGATCTTCTTCAGGCAAATTGTATTATTTGGGTTGAGGGGCCGTCTGACAGAATTTATCTTAATTGGTGGCTGGAGAGCATGGATAAAGACTTGGTGGAAGGCATTCATTACAGTATCATGTTCTATGGCGGCAGGTTGCTGTCTCATCTGTCTAACGCTGAGATAGACCAGCAGCATGTTGACGATTTTATTTCCTTACGCAGATTGAATAATCGAGGCGTTATCCTGATTGACAGCGACAGGAGAGACGAAGATTCTGACATCAATGCAACGAAACAAAGGCTACAGGACGAATTTGATAGCGGGCCGGGTCATGCCTGGATAACTCAAGGTCGGGAAATAGAAAATTATCTTCTTGCCGAACAGGTGGAAGCAGCAATTAAAGCGGTTCATCCAAAGGTAAAGGAAATCGGTCCATTCGGAAAGTATGACAACACATTGAAAATTCAAGGGGGAGGAGGAAATGCAACACAAGCCGATAAGATTAAGGTGGCTCGTGAGATAACGAAGCAAAATCAACCCGACCTTTCAATGTATGATCTCAAAACGCAGCTCAACAAGTTGATTGAGTTTATTTGGGAATCAAATCCGGCCCCTGCTGCCCCGAAAGATGAACAACACGTTCTGGCACCTGTTTGATAAGCAGACAAGGAGGAATACATGCGTTTCTTAGACGTACGAACCGATTTTGCCTTTAAAAAGGTCTTTGGCAGTGAGCGGTCAAAGAATGTGCTGATCAGCTTCCTCAACGCAATTATTGACTTTGGCGAAGAACGGGTCACCGACCTGACCATTGTTGATCCCTACCAGATTCCTTTGCTCAAAGGCATGAAGGACAGCTATGTGGATGTTAAAGCGGTTCTTTCCAACAACAGCAAAGTCATCGTGGAGATGCAGGTGCTGAATGTGGAGGGGTTTGAAAAGAGGGTGCTCTATAATGCGGCCAAGCTCTACTCAACCCAGTTGAAGAAATCCGGGAAGTACACAACGCTGGAGCCGATCATTGCCCTCACCATCACCGACTTTGAGATGTTTCCCGAATTTGCTAAGACGATTTCCTACTGGACCCTTCGGGAACGCGAAGTCCTGCTTCAATACAGTAATGATATTGAGCTGATTTTTGCCGAGTTGCCTAAATTCACAAAGACAGAGGAAGAGTTGACCGACATCACGGATAAATGGCTCTATTTTATCAAACATGCAGGGGATATGGAGTTTGTTCCTGAGTCCTTTACTGAACCCCAGTTGCTCGAAGCCTTTGATATTGCCAACACTGCTGGCTTGAGCGAAGAGGAATTGGATATTCAATTCAAACGGCAGGATTTTATTGCTATGCAGCAGGGCGCAGTGGAAAAGGCTGTTAAGGATGGCCTTGAACGGGGAATTGAACAGGGAATAGAGCAGGGACTTGAGCAGGGAAAAATAGATACAGCCCGAAACATGTTGCGTGATCAGATGCCGGTAGAAACGATTTGTAAATACACAGGGCTGGAACGTGAAATGGTTGAGCAACTACAGCAGAACGATCAAGAATAATTGCAGACAAGAAGAGAGCAATGGCAGCAAAGAAAATTTCCATCACAGTAAAGGTCTGGCGACAGGCAAGTGAAACAGCAGAAGGTAACCTGGAAACCTATGCGCTAAAGGAGATCAGCACAGATATGTCCTTTCTGGAGATGCTGGACGTTCTGAATGAACAGCTGACGCTGGAAGGAAAAGAACCTGTGGTCTTTGATCACGACTGCCGGGAAGGCATTTGTGGTATGTGTGGAGCTGTGGTCGATGGGATTGCGCACGGACCAAAACAGGAGACAACCCTTTGTCAGCTGCATATGCGCCATTTTGACAACGGGCAGGTGATCTGCATTGAACCCTTTCGTGCCAGGGCCTTTCCGGTTGTAAAGGATTTAATGGTGGATCGTTCTGCTTTTGATCGGATCATTCAGGCAGGAGGTTATGTCTCAGTGAATACAGGATCAGCTCCAGATGCCAACACTGTCCCTGTGCCTCAACAACAAGCAGAACAGGCAATGGATGCAGCCGCCTGCATCGGATGCGGGGCCTGTGTTGCTGCCTGTCCCAATGCTGCTTCCATGTTGTTTACCTCAGCCAAAATATCGCAACTGGCCCTTATGCCCCAAGGCCGACCAGAACGGAAACAGCGGGCCTTGTCTATGGTCAAGACCATGGATAAGGAGGGATTCGGTAACTGCACCAACCATCGGGAATGCGAGCAGGTCTGCCCCAAGGGGATTTCTATCCGCCATATTGCCCGAATGAACCGGGAGTACCTTGCAGCAACCTTGTTTGGCGAGTAAACTGACTGGAGTGAGACAAGAACAGGCTGGAACCTCTGGACAAGGCGTTGAAGAAACATTCATGAAAAAATCAATAGGTATCGACCTCGGGACCACCAACTCTGTTGTTGCTGTCAAAAAGGTGCGCACAGAGGTTCTTAAAAACCGAGAAGGTGAACACATCACACCATCCTGTGTGATGGTGAAAAAGCGCCTGATGCGTAAGCCGGAATTCATTGTTGGTCGTGATGCCCTGGAATGGATGCGTCAGGAACCGGAACATACTATTACAGCGGTTAAACGTCTTATTGGCCGCAATTTTCATGAACACGAGGTGCAGGAGCTGATCAAAAAGCAAACCCTGCATTATCCACTTTCCACCCACTCACGGGGATCATCCAATAGCCTTGCTCTTCAGATCGGAGGCAGGGAATTCACTCCAGAAGAGATTTCTGCCAAGATCCTGTCCAAGCTGAAAGCAGATGCTGAGGCTGCACTGGGCGGTGAAGTGGATGCCGCCGTGATCACTGTGCCTGCCTATTTTAACGATAAACAAAAGCATGCCACCAGAACAGCTGCCACCCTGGCCGGACTCAAGGTACGACGCCTGCTCCCGGAACCCACAGCCGCAGCTATTTCCTTTGGGGTGGATAAGATCTCCGGTGAAGACGGACGAACTGTGCTGGTCTTTGATTTTGGTGGCGGAACCCTGGACCTGTCCATCCTGACCATCAGTGGCGGCCGCATCATTGAGATGGGCAAGGGCGGTGATATGTGGCTGGGCGGCGAGGATATTGATCAGCTGCTGATTGAGTATGTCCTGGAGGAAACTGCTGAAAAAGAGGGGATTGCAGATATCCGTGCCCTGATTGAGCAGCAAAAGTCTGCCCGGAAAAATAAATTTCTTGCTGAACTCAAACGTGCGGTGGAACAGGCCAAGATAGCCTTAACCGATCAAAAAGAAACCTGTATTGAGATTCTCGGGGTATTGCTGGATCAAGACGGAGATCCTCTTGACGTGGAGGTGGAGTTGCCCCGTGCTCGTTTTGAGAGCATAATGGCCCCCTTGCTGAAATCTCTCCTGCAATTGGTTCGAGGTGTCATCGCTGATGTCCATTTTACAGAAGATTTGATTGATAATATCCTTCTTGTTGGGGGGAGTTCTCATATCCCCTGCGTGATCAAAACCCTGCAAAAGGAATTTGGCCCGGAAAAGGTGCTGCTCCATGAGCGGGCCATGCTTGCTGTTGCTGAAGGGGCAGCTATCCTCAGTCATCGGCTTGCAGACACGGTTGAATGCCCCCAATGCACCCGAAGTACAGCCCAGAATGCCTCAACTTGTACCCATTGCGGCTTTGATCTGGCAGGACATACCGTGGAACACGGCGTAGTGGAGATCGTCCATGCTGCTGCCCATGATTATTATATCAAGCTGGAAAATGATCAGCGTTTTCTGATGGTGGAAAAGAATACACCGCTCCCCTGTTCCAGCACTGAGGTCTTTCAGTTAGTTGATCCTGAACAGGAACTGGTCCACATGAAGTTTTATAATGTGGTGAATAAGAAAGAGCAGAGTATTGGCGATCTTTGGCTGGGCATTGATCGGGAAAGAGCAAGGGACAAAGAGGAACAGCCGGACACAGTGCGGAAAGCGCAGATGCCTTCCCGGATTGAAATCAGCCTGAACATTGATGAGAATAATCTTGTTGCAGTCAATGCAGCCCTGCTCAATCAGCCAGAAGTGGCGGTCTCACGAACCCTGTCACGGGGTAAGGCTGATGAAAAACTTTTTCTTGCCCTTGAGCAGGCAATTGCTGATGCAGAACAGGCCCGCTATTCTGCGTATACGGTTATTGATTTACAGAATCGTGCCCGCTCCATTATCGGGTTGATTAACAGAGTTGTTGATGCAAAAAACGATACAGTGGATGAGGCGCAATATGAGCAGGCCCGCAATCAGATACGTAAGGCGGTTAAAATCGCAGCCAACGAAGAAGCACCTCTGACCCAAGTGTACTATGCAGAAAGCATGTTGGATGATTACAGCGTATTGATTGCTCCGGAAGTACAGGAACAGCTTCGGGCCAGGATTGAAAAGCTTCGCCAGGTTGACAGGCATGGTTCCTACAAGGAGACCATGCAGGCATCAGCAGCCCTGTCTGCGGCCCTGGATGATCAACGGCTTGCCCTGGTCAATACCTTGATGCAGATAGAAAACGCCAGCGAAATCTGTTGCGCAACAGATCCGGGCAAGGCAAAAAAGTTTTTGCGCGTCATTGCTGAGGTACTGGAGGCGGCTGAAAACCAGGATGATTGTATGGAAGATAAGCTCCAAAACATCCTTCAGAATATCCTGCCGGAGGTGGATGAAGTTCTGGAAAATTATGCCATGAGTACGCAAAAGATTCATAGAGATATTCGAAAATAATGGCTGACACTGTAACCTGTCCTGTCTGTGAACGCCCTGGTGTACCAGCAAAGAGCAAGAGCTGTCCGCAATGTGATGCTGATCTGACTTGCTTTCAGGCCCTGGAGACCTTGTCGAAAAATACAGGTGCTGCATCTGCTGACAAATCTGCCCAAACAGCAGGAAAAGGCTCATCAGGTACGCAATCAGGTTCTCGTCGTGCTGCCCTTCTCCTTGTTTTGCTTCTTGTCCTCATAGGGGCATTTTTTTCCTTGTATATCCTTAGAGCACAGGATCATACTGCTGACCTCAAACAACAGATGGTTGCCTTAAAAACAGACCTCCAGGTTGCAGAGCAACAGGTTAAAGAAGCCAAACAGGCCTTATGTGTTCTCCCTGAGTCTGAAAGGATAGGGGCTGTTGAAGAGGATACCTTTGAAGATGATGACCCGCTTGTTTATGCAGAAGACCTGGCAGCGGAAGCCTCCGCAGAAGGGGAAGATAAGGACTCTCCAGAGAGAGAAAAGGAAACAGGGCAAGAGCAGAAACAGGAACGACAGGTAGCCGAATCAGCAACAGCTCAATCAGTAGCAGCGAAATCAGCACGATCAGAGAACGAAGAAGGGGCAAAACCAGAGATGGTAGCTGGGGGCGAAGCAGAGAAAAAAGCAGAAACTCCAGAGATTGAAAAGACCGTGTCTAAGGTGCCTGTGGTGATCGAGGCCGAGGCCGTTGAGGCAGTGGCAAAGAAAAAAAGGCCAGTATCCTTATCTCCTGAAAAGCGTTGGCCAGAAAAGACCTTTCTCTACCTGGTCAAAGAAACCGATACCCTTTGGGAGATTGCCGAGCGTTTTTACGGTGATGGTAAGTATTATCCCGTGATCATGGAACAGAATCCAGGTCTTATTATCAGTGACATCCAGGAGGAAGAGAGTCTCCGTTTGTTGAATGATCGTGCTGTGCTCAATGATATGTATAGCAGCCGGATTGAGTGGCGGGACGGGATGATGCTGTGGAAGCATACGGTGCGGGCCGGAGAAACACGACAGGTCATAGAAGAGCGTTTTGCCTCATCTGGGTTTTCCGGGTCTTCTGGAAGTGTCTTGTATAAAGATAGCCCCTCTATTTATCCCGGAGCACTTATTCGGGTTATTTTGTATTAAATTAAGGGTGTTGAAAAGTACCCCAGCATAGAGCAATTTCAGTTGTCCGAGATGCCCAATAAGCATTTTTTTTCGTTTGTCAGTGTTACTGCAGCTTGATGTCGAACACTTTCCAGGCGGAATTCAGCCT
>NZ_JALAAI010000035.1:0-30275 GCF_052785085.1 Candidatus Electrothrix sp. | reverse complement strand
ATGACGTGACCGGACTGTATTATTACGGGTATAGGTACTATTCGCCAGAGCTTGGACGGTGGATGAGCAGAGATCCTATTGGCGAAGATGGTGGATTGAATCTGTATGGGTTTGTGGGGAATTCTCCGCTGGTTTATGTGGACCCGTTTGGACAGGAAGGTATCAAACAACAGATGATTGATACGGCCTATGGTGCTGGATCAAAAGTGTATGAAGTAGCTTGGCAAAGTGCTGATTTATTCAATAGAGCGGTTTTCTTCCCTCTTGTGGATTTATTGGCTTTGCCTGATACTGTTTTACAATGTACCTTTGGAGTTACAGAAGATGAGTTGTTAGCCTTTGCCGCACAGTTTCCAACGGCCTATGATGATGTTGTGTTGGGTGTTGTTGTGGGAGGGGCGAAAGTTCCGAGGCTTGCGAGGAAATTTGCTGGATATGCTCCTTTGAAAGGAAAGTATGAAGTCGGCGAATATGATTCGTTGCGAAAAAATGCTGAGTCTGGATTAGATGCCCACCATGTCGGGCAACAAGCTGTAATGAAAGACTATATAGAGAATTACAATCCAAAAAAAGCGCCTTCAATCTTGGTTCCAAAAGTTGGCCATACCATTAAAGACCCTGTAAAAGGAATTGTTTCTCGAACAACTACTGAGGTTGAAAGCGCAAGAGATGTTGTGGCGAGAGATATTCGTGAGTTAAGAAGGGTTTACCCTGACATTCCGAACTCTAAACTGATAGAGTTGATAGAACTAAATAAAAAGAAGTATCCTGAGGTTAAGATTAAACAATGAATCCTGATGATTTTGTAGAAATAATTCGCGGTAAAATACTTGACGAGAATAGTAAAATTTATGCAGACTTATTTGATAAAACCAAAATAGATGAGGTGACAGATAATAATTGGAAGGTGGCATTGGAAGTCTATAACGGGCTTGATGATAGAAGTAAATCGTTATTTCTGTCATTTGTTAGACAGGTAATGACAGATACCTTGTCAAATTTGTTTGCTATTTTGGATGGTAGTGCTTGGCTTGAACAGCAAGAGGACGATTTTGTCTTATCACACACTGGGACAAAGCTAAACGGTGATTTGCAGAACATTTTTTTAGAAAAGGAAGAATAAACCACACACTTTCTACAACGACAAAGGGCAGTTAGTCCGAACAGCCACACCGGGACTGGCTGACACCCTGTACGAGTACGACGAACTGGGCAACAGAACGCGTTCAGGTCTGGATATCGACAGCAGCGGGGTCCTGGAAACCGCCTCAGACGACCGGATCAGCGGCAGCAGCACAGCCTTTCTCCTGGATAACGGTGCGTGGTGGCAGGAACAGGTACAGAGCATCTTTGCCGAATCCGGTTCATCTGCCGAGACAATCACCGGCAAAACCCGGACTCGCCTGACCGGTCTGGGCGCAGGCGGCCTGATTGCCGAAACCGTGAGCACGGACATCCACGACAACGAGACTGTTTCGTTGCGGTATATCAACCGGACCTCACATACAGTTACGGAAATCACAGACTATCCTGATTCGGATACAAATGCGGAGCAGGAAAACATCTACGGCCTGTTGCAATCTTCCACAGATAAATCCGGCATCACGACCACCTTCCAGTACGACGCCCTGGAACGACGTATCGGCGTCACTGATCCCCGCACCGGCCAGAGTATCACTCATTACAACAGCCAGGGGCAGGTTGATTATACAGAAGACGCGGCAGGCAACCGGACAGAGTACAGCTATGATCCGGTCACGGGCAGGAAAACTTCAGTGACCGATGCGGAGAACCGGACGGTCTACTTTCTCTACGACGACCTTGATCGGGTCACCCATACCTGGGGTGCAACAACGCCTGTCCGCTATGAATACGATCAGTACGGCAGAATGGATGCCATGCACAGCTGGCGTAGCGGCGAAGGCTGGGGTTCCCCGACCTGGCCGTCAGCCAATGACGGGCTGGCTGATATTACCCGCTGGCATTACCACGAGGCTTCCGGCCTGCTGGAGTCCAAAGAAGATGCGCAGAATAAGAGTACACAATACACCTATCTGGAAGGCGGCAGACTCCATACCCGTACCTGGGCCAGAACTCCGGCTATCACAACCACCTACAGTTACGATCCCAATACCGGTGAATTGACCGGGATTGATTATTCCGACACCACCCCGGATATCGGATTCACCTACAATCGAACTGGCCAACGCAGTACAGTGACCGATGCCGTCGGGACTCGTACTTTTGCCTATACCCCCGAACTCCAACCGGACACCGAGAGCATCACCGGGCTGATCAGCCGCACCCTCACCCGTTCCTATGAAACCACCGGGGTACCCGGCAGAAACACCGGCTTCAGCACCGACAGCAGCTATGCCGTCACCTACGGCTACGACAATACCGGACGTTTTAACGGTGTTTCCTGGAATGTCGGCACGCACTCCGACAGCGTGACCTACGCCCGTGTCCCTCAATCTCACCTCCTTCAGACGGCATCCTTTGCCTCCGGCGCATCAACTGCGTATACCTTTGAGCCGAACCGCAACCTGCGAACCTCGGTACAGAATCAATACAGTACCGCGACAATTTCACAGTATGACTACACCCATGACAACATAGGCCGCCGCACCTCGGCGACCATGACCGGCGATGTGTTCGAGAATCCCGCTCTGCCTCCGGCACCGGATGAGCTGCTCATGATCGACACCGACACGACCACCTCGGTCGGTTACAGCGCAAATGATCTGAATCAGTATACCTCCGTGGACACGAACGGGTCAGCGGCCAGTCCGGCGTATGATGAAGACGGCAGTCTTACCGACGATGGTACCTTCAGCTATACCTGGAACGGAGAGAACCGACTCATCACGATCACCCCGAAAACACCGGCTGTCGGGGATGAGAAGCTTGAGTTTCTCTATGACTATATGGGCCGACGGGTGCGGAAAGTCACAACCGTTTGGGATGGCTCGACTTGGCAGACTGATGATACCGCTCTGTTTGTCTATAACGGCTGGAATATGATTGAGGAGCTGGATGGAACCGGAGCTGTTACAGCCAGCTATATCCACGGCCTTGATTTGTCGCAAAGCCTTCAGGGTGCTGGCGGTATCGGTGGTATTCTTGCCCGGATTGATCACGGGGTAAACAAATCCCATATTTATTTCTATGATGCTAATGGCAATGTGGGGCAACTTGTTGATTCTTTGGACGGATCTGTTGTCGCTGCTTATGAATATGCTCCCTTCGGAGGATTGGTTTCCGGTATGGGTAATTATGCTGAAGCTAATCCGTTCCGGTTTTCCACGAAATACGCTGATGATGTTGCAGGGTTGTATTATTACGGATATCGGTATTATTCGCCTGAGTTGGGGCGGTGGATGAGTCGGGATCCAATTGGGGAAGATGGTGGAGTGAATCTGTATGGGTTTGTGGGGAATGATGGTGTTAATGGACGGGATTATTTGGGGCAAGAAGGCATTGGAAAAACGCTAAAAAGTTTTGCTCAGAAAACAGGAGTCACAGCATATTCAATTGTTTGGCAAGGCGCAGATACGTTTAATAATGTAATATTCTTTCCACTATTAGATATTCTTGCTTTACCTGATGAATTAATCAAATGCGTTTTTGGGCTTACAGACGATGATCTTTTAGCACTTTCTGCACAAATTCCAGGACAATACGATGAGGTATTTTTCGGTGTTATTATTGGAGGCGGGAAGCTGCCGAGGTTTGCAAGGAAACTCTTGGCTAGGAGAGTAAATAATAAAATTGATTTGTATCATGGAAGTATTGACAACGCTTCGGTAATTAAATCGAAAGGTTTCGATATGAGGAAGAATGCTACCTATACATCGCCTGATTATAAGGCTGCTCAAGACGCTATTGATCATAGGAAGCAAAATTTTCCACATGAGGTTACAGATCCTGATGTTATTAAATCTTCAATCCCGGAATCTGAGTTTAATTCTTTAGAGGAGGGGATTGATTATGTCGTAAGACCTTATGGCGGTTTTTATGGTGCTGATTTAGACTCATCAGAGATATTACTGAAATCAGACAGAGCAAAAGAATTGTATAATAAGTATATAGTTAAATAGAAATATTATTGACTGGGAATAAAAATGAATACACTGCCTGCTATGACTTTTGAAGATCATATTGATCGATTGATAGACTTTGTAACCCAGAGAGATAGTTCGATTAATAACTTTGAATTAAGGTTTTATTATTTACAGGATCTTAAATCAAAGGGAGGACAATTATATATTGAAAAAGATCTTTTATTCACAATTAAAAAATTCAAAAATATATTTATTGGTTTGTGTACAGAAGGTACAGAATGGATAAATATTTCAGCAGTATGTCAATTTTCAGATAATATTTATGGGATCGAATATGATTATTCTGAAAAGAAAAAAAGAGAAAAAACATCTATAAATATATCTGGGCCCAATACTGATATAAAAGGCAAGTTGAAAGGGCTCAATGTAAGGATTGTTTAGAAGAACACCGGCGAACTGACCGGGATTGATTATTCCGATATCACCCCTTATCCACCCATCACTTTTTAAAAGAGCTAAAAACAAGTAGCTGTGCCGCTTGTCTTTGCAGTTGCTTTGACGGAACTTTTCGTTCGCAGTGAAATATTTTTCAATTTCGGGAACTGATTTAGGAATTCTGCGCTCATTTCAAAAATATATTCCAAACAGTCAGCTATAAAACATCCCTGCATCACTCCGAAAAAGTGATGGGTGGTGAGGATATCACCCCGGATATCGGATTTACCTATTACCGTTCCGGCCAGAGGCACACGGTCAGTGATGCGGTCGGCACTCGCACCTTTGCCTATAACACTGCTCTTCAACCGGACAGCGAAAGCATCACAGGACTGATCAGCCGGACGCTTACCCGTTCCTATGAAAATACCGGAGTGATAGGAAGAAACACCGGCTTAAGCACGGACAGCAGCTATGCCGTGACCTACGGATACGATAACACCAGTCGGTTCAACTACAATGTTTTCACATTCAGGAAAAGGTGAAGGGGCCGCAAATCCATCCTTATATTTTGTTCTGCTGTGAACCTGATTTTTCGATAACGCTTTACATTTACCGGTGAAGGGAATATTTTTGCTTTTCAGATAAGAAAAATATAGAATCAATATTGGGATCCCTATAGGTAGATTTCTCTGAAATCATGAATAATTCCAGTGGTATCATAGAGCGCTCTCTCCAAGGTGCCTATACTGCTATTAGAACTGAGCTTAAACCCTTGGGCCAGGAGGTGGTGCCCCTTGTCCAGGCCTTGGGTCGGGTGAATGCAGCAGCTATTTTTGCTGATTACGATAAGCCGTTCTATTCCCAGGCGCTTCGGGATGGCTTTGCCCTTGCTGATCAGCCCTGTGCTCTTGATACTTCTTTTGCTGAGTTTCAGATATGCGGTGAACGAGCTGCTGGTTGCACTGAACAACAGGTGCTTCAGCCGGGGCAGGCGTATAAGATAATGACAGGGGCTATGCTGCCTGAAAAGACCGCACGGGTTGTTCCCTTTGAGGTCTGCCAGGAAGAGGACTCCATGCTATCTGTTCCTGACAGGGAATTGCGTCGGGAAAAGCTATATATTCGTCCGCAAGGGCAGGATATGAAGCAGGGGCAATGTTTGATTGCTGCCGGAACCCGGATCAGCACCGATCATTTGCTTTTTTTGGCTGAGAATGGGGTTCAGCAAATCAATGTGCATAATTGTCCACGGGTGGTTGTTCTTTGTACAGGGAATGAATTGATCAGAGCTGGACAAAAGCCCCTGCCAGGTCAGAAGATTTCCAGTAATGAGATTTTGTTGGCGTCCTTATTAAAAGAGCAAGGATGCACTCTTGTTCGATCAATACGCGTACAGGATGATCTGAACGTTATCATTGAACTGGTGAAGAAGGTACTTGCTCAGGATAAACCGGACCTATTGATAACCACAGGTGGCACAGGTCCGGGTAAATTTGATTTGATGGAGCAGGTGGTTTCTTCTCTTCACGGAAGCCCTTTATATAATCTCCTGAAGATTCGTCCTGGTAAATCCACATTATTTGCCATGATTAATGGAACCCCTCTTTTGGCCCTGCCTGGCCCACCGCCAGCAGTATGTCTTCTTTTTCATGAACTGGTTGTCCCTGGGTTAGACTGTCTTCAAGGTGTTGCAACGACGAAGCAGTTCTTCACAGGCTTGGTAGATGCTGTCCTTGCAGAGTCGATGAAGTTGAGTCGAACTGGCTACCTTGCTTTGAAAGCCGCGAGGGCCACCCTTTGTGATGGGCAGGTCCTGGTGCGGCCTGCAAAGAGACTGGAGCCTATGAATGCGATTATGCATCTTGCCAGCCCGATGGAGAGGAAAAAGCGACAGGTCGGATGCAGAGAGATAAAGAAGAATCAGCGGGTAAAGGTGCGGATTATCAGGCCTCTGGAAATGCCGGAAAGCTGAACACCAGAATGGTGTATTGCATGAAAATTTTTAATCCGTTGCAGATCTGATGAAAAAAAAGAAGCGACAGAGGGTTTGTATATTTGTTTTTCTCTTGGCTGTTGCTGCCATACTTGTTCCTAATATAATAATCAGCAGCTACGGACGCTACTGTTTTGATCGTCTTGAGAAGACACCTCCGGCATACTGTGCTATTCTCTTGGGGACATCTAAATATTTGCGGGGAGGCAACAGGAATTTCTATTATAAATACAGGATAGAAGCGGCAGTTAAACTCTATGCCAGTGGGAAATGCAGAAAGATTATAGTTTCCGGTGATAATGGAACAAAATATTATAATGAGCCGAAAGCAATGAAAGAGGACTTGATCAAGGCCGGGGTACGAAAGGTGGATATTATCAGCGATTATGCCGGGTTTAGAACTCTTGATTCAATTATACGTTTTAAAAAGATTTTTGGCCAGCAGCGGGGGATAGTTGTTTCGCAAAAATTTCATAATGAGCGAGCTGTCTATATCGGCAGAGCCTATGGAATTGAATTGTATGGCTATAATGCGCTGGATGTTGGTATTCGTAGTGGATTGAAAACGCGCTTCCGTGAAATTCTATCCAGGGTTATGTGTGTGTTGGATGTGAAGCTGCTCCACACCAGACCAAGATTTTTAGGGAAAGAGATCACGATCTGAGCCGAACATACCGTCCCTGGAAAGACAATTGACTTTCTCGTTCATCTGCCGTAGATTCCAACCACATCACCGTTCATAACCAATACCGTATCTATGCCTTCTGAGAACAAACTTACCGCAAGCCAGGAAGACTATTTAGAGGCAATCTATCATATTGTCTCTGAAAAAATGGCTGCCCGTGCCAAGGATATTGCTGAATACCTTGCGGTGCGTGCTTCTTCTGTTACAGGGGCACTGCGCATCCTGCGCTCAATGGGGCTGGTTAACTATGCTCCGTATGACCTGATTACCCTGACAGAAGAAGGGTATACTGCTGCTGAGGAGGTTGTCCGACGCCATAGTGCTTTACAGGATTTTTTAGTCAATGTTCTGGGAGTTGATGAACGAGAAGCAGATGAGGCAGCGTGTAAAATGGAACACTCTGTTCCTAAGACTATTGTAGAACGCCTGGTGAAATATGCAGAATATGTGGAAAAATGTCCCAAAGGCGGGATCAGCTGGGAGTCTGGCTTTGGCTACTACTGTAAGCACGGTTGCACAGAAGAGAGTTGCCAGAACTGTGACTGTAAGGAGGAGTGATTTGTTTTGGTGAGAAGGAACGAATAGACCAGTAGATTTGAGAATTCCTGCCTTCTTTTTACTCCCCTTACCCGATTCTGAGCTTTTTTTCTTGTCATAGTTTGTTATTTTTGTGTATGGTGGCTATTCTTGCAAAAATTCGTGTTCGTTTACAGGCAGTTTGCCGGACATCAAAATGAAAATTCAATTTACAGATATTTCTACAGCAGGAAATCATTATACTATTACAGATGATGATTGGCTTGCCCGGACAGATCTCCGGAAAAATACTCCAGTACGTGCGGAGTTGAGGCTCACAAAAAAAAATGACAGACGAGTTGAGGTGTGCGGAAATTTGAATGCCGGATTGCTACTGGCCTGCGATCGCTGCCTTGCTGATTACAGTTTTACTGCTCAGACCACGTTTCATTATATTCTGGATCTAGAAAGTGAAAAGAATGGCCATATTAAGGAAATTGAATGCACAAGGGCCAATCTTGATATCATTCAAGTGGATGAACCTGTGATTGATATTCCAGACCTGCTTCGACAGCAGCTCTACTTGGTGTTGCCTGAGAAAAAAATATGTTCAGCAGGCTGCAAGGGGTTATGTATGCAGTGTGGAATGAATTGGAATACAGGTGAATGCTCCTGTGCTGATGACATGAGTAATTCGCCTTTTGCTGTATTAGCATCACTGAAAAAGGGTTGAGTATACCCCATCCCGCTTTGTGGCGGGATAACAAAACATGAAAATTGGTCGACTGACTCCAAGGAGCCAGCGAGTACTTTTATATAAAAATAATCTGAATATTGATTCAGGAAGATTACAGTTTTTTCCTTCAGGAGGAAGATCATGGCATTACCAAAGAGACGACATTCACATTCACGAACCCGTAAGCGCAGAGCGCATGACTTTTTAACCGCTCCCCATGTAGGCCAATGCCCGGAATGTGGCGAGCCGAAAATGCCACATCAATTATGTTCTGGCTGCGGAACCTATAAAGGGAAAACCTTTTATCAGTTCGGAGACGAACTGGATTAGGAAGATCTGTGAAAATAGCCCTTGATGCAATGGGCGGAGATCAAGGCCCTGAACTCCTGATTGATGGTGCATGTTGCGCTCTCAGGAAAAACAAGGAGCTTTCCATAATTCTCCTCGGGCCTGAAGATCTGCTGAAAAAACAGGTTGAGCAATGCGCTGATTTGGGCAGCCTTGCTCAACGAGTGTTTATTGAGCATGCTCCTGAGACAGTCGCTATGGAAGAGTCCCCTGTGGTGGCTATCCGCAAGAAAAAGAACTCAACCATAATGCGTGGTTTTGATCTGGTAAAAAATGGGCAAGCAGACGCTGTGGTGTCTGCAGGCCATTCCGGTGCCACAATGGCGGCAGCTATACGTAAACTTGGGCGCCTGGAAGGGGTCTCCCGTCCAGGTATTGCCAGTCTGTTTCCGACCTGTAAGGCCCCGGTTATGCTGATGGATATTGGTGCCAATGTGGATTGTCGGCCTCAACATCTCCTCCAGTTTGCTATCATGGCCTCTTCCTGTTATGCTCTTCTGCAAAATAGAAAAAATCCTCGTGTGGGCTTGCTCAGTATTGGTTCTGAACCTGGGAAAGGCAATGCCTTAATCAAGGAAACCCATGAACTGCTCAGCCAGAGTAAACTTAATTTTGCAGGCAATGTCGAAGGACGTGATGTTTATAGCGGCGATCTTGACGTTGTAGTCTGTGATGGTTTTGTCGGTAATATCTCCCTTAAAATCAGTGAGGGTTTAGCTGAGGCAGCCATGCAGATGCTGAAGGATGAAATCATGAAATCCCTTCAGGCGAAAATAGGCTATCTGCTTATTCGTAAGGCCTTTGCTGCTTTTCGGAAACGGGTGGATTATGCGGAATATGGAGGAGCGCCATTACTTGGGATTAATGGAATCGGTATTATCTGTCACGGTTCATCATCATCAGTCGCCATCTGTAATGCTATTGGTGAGGCTGCTAAATTGGTAGAAAATAAAGTGAATGATTCCATTGTTCAATCTTTACATCAGTATGTTACAGCGTAGTTGTTGAGAGGAAATATTTATGCACCGTGCTGTTGTCCTTGGAACTGGTTCCTGTTTGCCTCGTCGGGTGCTGACAAATGATGACCTAGAACAGATGGTGGATACTTCGGATGAATGGATTAGTGCTCGTACAGGGATTCGTACCCGACGTATTGCCGGTACAGGTGAACAGAATTATCAACTGGCATCCCAGGCAGCAGAAAAAGCCTTGGCTGCCGCCAAGGTCAGTGCGGAAGAGATTGACCTGATTGCTGTTGCTACTCTGACACCCCATATGATGATGCCTTCCTGTGCCTGCTTTGTTCAGGCCGAGATTGGGGCGAAAAAGGCTTTTGCCTTTGATTTGAATGCAGCCTGTTCAGGTTTTTTGTATGGTCTTGATATGGCCGATAAATATATCGTTGCAAATCCAGCGATGAAGGTTTTGCTTATCGGTTCTGAAACCTTATCTGCCCGGATAAACTGGGAGGATCGTAACACCTGTATCCTCTTTGGTGACGGAGCCGGAGCCTGTGTGCTCACCGGAGCAGCTGAGCGTGGAATTGTGGATTGCAATCTGTATTCTGACGGCAGTCTCTGGAAGTTGCTGTACATGGACAGTCCGGCCAGCCGTAATCCAGACCTTCTCATTGAGGAGCGTAATGGCTGTTTCATGCAGATGACTGGACGTGATGTCTTTAAGCATGCTGTTCGGGCCATGGAAAACGCTGTTCTTGATCTGCTTGATCGCCAGCAGGTTTCAATCAATGAGGTCTCATTAGTCATTCCCCATCAGGCAAACATAAGAATTCTCAATAAATTAACAGAACGGCTCGGTGTTGATCAGGAAAAGGTATTCATAAACGTCGACAAATATGGTAATACTTCCGCAGCAAGCATTCCTATTGCCCTTGATGAAGCCAACAGGCAAAAACGCCTTGAACAGGGTGATCTTGTGCTGTTCTGTTCCTTTGGGGGTGGGTTTACCTGGGGTTCTTTACTTATGCGCTGGTAATTGCCGGGTAATGGGAGAAAAAGGAGAAAAAAGGTGGATTATTTTCTGACAGAAGAACAACAAATGATCAAGGATACTGCTCGTGAGCTTTCCGAAGAAAAGATCATTCCCAAGCGCGCAGAGCTTGATGAAAAAAATGAATTTGCAGCTGATATCCTGAAGGATATAGCAAAAGCAGATTTGTTTTCCATTTTTGTTCCAGAGGAATATGGTGGTTTGGGTGGAGGCTGTTTAGAATCGGTTTTGGCTCTGGAGGAATTGGCTCGGGGCTGCGTAGGTGTGGCCACCAGTTTTGCTGCTAACGGACTGGGTATCCTGCCTGTGTTAATTGGCGGCAGTAAAGAAATGAAAGAAAAATATCTTCCCTCTTTAGCCGAGGGATCACGCTGGGCTGCTTTTGGTTTAACTGAGGCCGGTGCGGGATCTGATGCTGCTGGTGTTAAAACGACCGCTGTGCTTGACGGTGACGAATGGGTTTTGAATGGTACTAAACAGTGGATCACCAATGGCGGCGAAGCGCAAATCTATACGATTCTTGCCTTGACCAACCCGGAAAAAGGTGTTCGCGGGGCCTCGCTTTTTGTTGTTGAAGACGGAGATCCTGGTTTTTCCTACGGCAAAAAAGAAGATAAGATGGGCATTCGGGCATCAGCCACTCGTGAGTTGATCATGAAAGACTGTCGTATTCCCAAAGATCGTTTGATCGGGCGCAAGGGAACCGGCTTTATCACGGTTATGAAGACCCTGGATGTCTCACGTCCCGGTATAGCTTCTCTTGGTGTTGGTTTGGGGCAGGCTGCCCTTGATGAGGCGGCGGTCTATGCCAAGCAGCGGGTTCAGTTTGATAAACCGATTATTAGTTTTCAGGCTGTCCAGCATATGTTGGCAGATATGGCGATTCAGGTCGAGGCGGCCAGAAGTTTAGTCTATGGTACAGCCAAGCATATTGATACCCATCCCAAGGACATGAGTAAGGGATCAGCCATGTGTAAGGTTTTTGCCACGGATATGGCGATGAAGGTGACCACGGATGCGGTGCAGGTCATGGGCGGCTACGGGTATATGAAGGAGTATCCCGTGGAGAAAATGATGCGTGATGCCAAGATCCTCCAGATTTATGAGGGAACCAATCAGATTCAGCGCAATGTGATCGGGCAGGAACTCAACAAAGAATACGCTTGAATTTGAGTAGGGGCACGGTGCGCCGTGCCCCTACAATTTTTTATCAGAAAATGAATAAATGACATGAATATCGTCGTCTGTATAAAACAGGTGCCTGACGCCAAGAATGTTCGTCTGGATCCCAAGACTAATACCCTGTCCAGAGAAGGGGTGGAGTCGATCATGAATCCCTTTGATCGCCATGCGTTGGAAGAGGGTGTCAGCTTGAAGGAAAAAGTCGGTGGTAAAGTCACGGTTCTTTCTATGGGACCGCCCCAGGCTGAGGATGTCCTCCGTGAGGCCATTGCCTGTGGTGCTGATGAAGGCGTACTGGTCTCTGACCGGGCCTTTGCCGGGGCTGATACCTGGGCAACCTCGTATACTCTTGCCAAAGCAGTTGAGGCTGTGGGTGGTGCTGATTTGATTCTCTGTGGTAAACAGGCCATTGATGGTGATACAGCCCAGGTTGGGCCTGGTTTGGCATTTCAATTGAATCGTCCTTATGTTACCTGCGTCCAGAAAATCCGTGACGTCAGCGAAAATGCCATCCAGGTGGAACGGATGATGGATGACGGTTATGATGTGGTACAGTTACCTTTGCCTGCCCTGCTCACCGTGGTCAAGGATATCAATGAGCCTCGGGTTCCTTCCCTAAAAGGCAAGATGAAGGCCAAGAAAGCGGAGATAAAAGTTCTGTCCGCTGCCGACATCGGAGCGGAAGCGGAATGCATTGGTTTGACTGGTTCTCCCACCCAGGTTGCGAAGGTTTTTTCTCCTGAACCGCACGGAGAACGGCGGGTGTTTTCCGGTAGCCCGGAAGAGCAGATTGAGCAGTTGGTGAAGGAGATTAGGGGGTATTTGTAGTTCTTCACTAATGATATTTCATGTTGTCCGTTTACGTTGTTTCTCTTTTTGTAAAGGTGCGTTTTATGCAGGCAATTGAATTCCGAACAAAAATAAAAAACGGAATTATTGAAATTCCCAAGAAATACAGAAGGAAGATGAAAGCTACTGTAAAGGTCATATTATTGGAGGAAGAATTAGCTGATACGGCTTCAGACATGATTGAAAATCTTTTGGAATCTCCTTTGAAGTTGAAGAACTTTACTCCTTTTAAAAGAGAAGAGATATATGACCGAAGCTGAGGAAAAAGATAAGATTTACCTTCTTGACTCAAATATATGGCTATATGCATTTATAAAAACACAGGATGCGGATAAATCCAAGATTGCCAAATCTCTTATTCAACAGAAAGATTCTGCCATTGTAATCAGTACGCAAATAATAAATGAGGTTTGTGTAAATCTCATTAGAAAAGCTCATTTTTCCGAAGAAAAGATAAGAGAACTTATCAAAAGTTTTTACGGAAAATATGAAGTCGTCGGGATTGACAATGAAATTCTTCTCAGAGCCTCTGAAATAAGAGAGTCGCACAGTTATTCCTTTTGGGACAGTCTTATCCTTGCAAGTGCATTGTATGCCGATGCTGACATTCTTTATTCTGAAGATATGCAGGATGGTTTTGTGCTTGAAGAAAATACGACAGTTAATCCGTTTAAATGACTATTTTGGTTGGATTTTAATTTCAGTTAAAGAATAAGCGGAGGAGATCAGGGGTATTTATAGTTGGTTGAACATCCACAATAGGCGATAACCGGAGATTTGATTATGAATACGCAGTTAGCAGAACGCAAGTTTCGTACATTGCCGGACGATTTAAAAAGGGAAGTGTTAAATTTCATGGACTTTCTCTTGGCGAAACGAAAAAGGGGAAAAATATCACGCCCTGGTAAATTTGAATTTTCTTGGGAAGGTGGATTATCTCATTTAAAGGATAAATATAATTCTGTTGAATTGCAGCATCAATCAATGGATTGGCGGTAATGTACCTGTTTGATACAAATATATTTTTAGAAATTTTGTTGGCTCAGGAGAAATCTGCGGAGTGCAAGCAGGCTTTGGTTGACAAGGCCGGGGAAATATTTCTTTCTGATTTCTCACTGCATTCTATAGGCGTAATCCTTTTTCGGCACGATAAAGGGGAGGTATTCAAAAAGTTTACAGAAGATATTCTTCCCAATGTTGGCGTTATTTCGTTGTCAACAGGATCATATAAGAAATTATCCATATTGAAAAATAAAACAATTTAGACTTTGATGATGCTTATCAATACAAGGTTGCGAAAGAAAATGATCTTTTTATTGTAACTATTGATAAAGATTTCAGACGGGTTGAAAAGAAAATTAAAGTTAAGTTTATTTAATTCGGCATGAAAGATGAATACGACTTCACCAATACCGAACAGGGAAAATTTTATAGACCGATAGAGGAATTGGAAGTTTTGCAGGATAAAAATACTGCAGATGGAATAATAATTTCTAAATTCAAGCCGCTTTCAAGGGAAGATATATATCGTCGGAGTTAATTTATTTATTTATGAAAAAAATTAAATATACGTACTGGAAAGATGAGAATTTTTATTTGGGATATCTCAATGACTATCCCGATTATCAGACCCAGGGAATGTCAAAAGAGGAACTTATTGATAATCTGAAAGAACTTCTGAAGGATATTGAGTCAGATGAAATACCATATATCCGTAAGGTGGAAGAGTTGGTAGTAGCCTGATGAAAAGAAAGAAGTTACTCAAAAAGCTTCGACAGATGGGCTGCATTTTGGTTCGGCATGGTGGGGCACATGACTGGTATACGAATCCAGAAACAAAAACATCGCAACCTGTTCCTCGACATACTGAAATAAATGAAAATCTGGCAAAATCTATCATCAAAAAATTGAGTTGATACTTTGAATCAAAGAAGAAATTTATCGGTAACTTATCATGCTCATAGTTAATACCGAAACATGTATCGGCTGCGGTGTCTGTGAAGCCAACTGTGCTTTTGGCGCAATCACCGTGGAAGAAGGCATTGCCGTGGTCAGCGATACCTGTACCCTCTGTGGTTCCTGCGTGGATACCTGCGAAGTAGAAGCACTTAGCATTGAAGGGGCTGAGAAAGAAATTCAGGCCGACCTCTCTGCTTGGTCAGGAATCTGGGTCTTTGCCGAAGCCTGGCACGGCAAAGTCGCTCCGGTAGTCTTTGAGCTTCTGGGGATCGGCAGGCAATTGGCTGATCAACGACACACTCCTCTGACAGCGGTTCTGCTTGGTGCAGATCTGGCTGGCAAGGCAGATGAATTGATCGCTGCCGGTGCGGATAAGGTTGTGCTGGCTGATGATCCTGCCTTGGCGCAGTACCGTGAAGATGTGTATGGCAAGGTTCTCGAATATCTTATCATTGAACATAAACCCGAAGTCTTGCTTGCTGGAGCAACCGCCATTGGTCGTTCTGTCATTCCGCAAGTAGCAACCGCTCTGGGAGCTGGTTTGACAGCGGATTGCACGGATCTCGCTATTCGTCCTGAAGACGGTGTGCTCCTCCAGACCAGACCTGCATTCGGCGGCAATATTATGGCCACCATTGAGTCCCCTCGATCCCGTCCGCAGATGGCAACTGTCCGGCCCAATGTTATGTCTCCGGCTGATGCTGATGCTTCCCGAACCGGCGAGGTGATTGCGGTGAAACTCGCACCGGAGCTTTTATCCTCCAAGGTTGAAGTGCTGGAAACCGTGCTCTGCGAGGAAGAGCAGGGCAATATCCGCGAATCGGAAGTATTGGTGAGTGGTGGTCGCGGTATGGAAAACGAAAAAGGTTTTGAATTGCTCCGGGAGCTTGCTGCTGAACTCAACGGAACCGTGTCGGCTTCCAGAGCTGCTGTCGATGCTGGTTGGATTGGCTATCCTTGTCAGGTGGGCCAAACCGGTAAAACAGTAAGCCCGAAACTCTATATTGCCTGTGGAATATCCGGTGCTGTTCAGCATACTGTGGGGATGCAGTCAGCTGAAACCATTATAGCGATTAATCGGGACGAAAAAGCACCAATTTTTGATCTTGCCACCTATGGATTGGTTGGGGATCTCTTTGAAATTCTTCCCCTACTTACTCAAAAAATAAAGGAGCAGCGTACCCATGTCTCTTGATGGAAAAATAGTACTGGTAACCGGTGGTAGCCGGGGAATTGGACGGGCCATTTGCCTGCATTTAGCTGCCCAAGGCGCGACCGTTGGTATTAACTATGTGAGTAACTCCATAGCTGCTGAAGAGGTCTTGGCCGAAATCACGGCCCAAGGTGGTAAAGGATTTCTCAGTGGTTTTGATGTTGCTGACAGTAAAGCAGTCCAGAAAGCTATCAAGGAAATAACAGCAGAGCAGGGTGGGGTGGATATTCTGGTCAACAATGCCGGAATTACCCGAGACGGACTTGTGGCCCGGATGAAGGATGATGACTGGGATGCGGTTCTGAACACTAACCTCAAAGGTGCCTTTACCTGTTCTAAAGCAGCTATGCGGGGTATGATGAAAAAACGCTGGGGACGAATTATCAATATTACCTCAGTGGTCGGTTTTCTTGGTAATGCTGGTCAGGTGAATTATGCCTCAGCTAAGGCAGGCCTGGTGGGTTTGACCAAGTCCATGGCTCGGGAGCTGGCTGGTCGCAAAGTTACGGTAAATTGTGTGGCACCAGGTTATATTGTGACAGATATGACCTCTGATCTTTCTGAAGATATTAAAGAAAAAATTAAGGCAGAAATTCCCATGGCTACGCTGGGAACGCCCGAAGATGTGGCCGGAGCAGTGGCCTATCTGGCTTCAGACGAAAGCGGATACATGACCGGGCAGACCCTGCATGTCAATGGCGGTATGTACATGGGGAATTAACCTGGTAAGAGTCCTCTTGTAACCTAACCAAGAATGTACGTGTGGAAAAACTATCGTTCGGAACAGATGGTTCTGAACTCTTTTGCTACATCATAAAACATGAAAGCTGGTCGACTGACTCCAAGGAGACAGACAGTACTTTCATATAAACCAACTCTGGAGAAAAAGAATGGCAGTTGCAGAAAAAATGAACGACATTATTGAAGAACAACTCAGTGTTGATAAAGAAAAAATAGTTCCTGGTGCATCTTTTGTTGATGATCTTGGCGCAGATTCCCTTGACCTGGTCGAGTTGATCATGGCTATGGAAGAAGAATTTGATGTTGAAATTCCTGATGAAGATGCAGAGAAAATTGTAACTATCCAGGATGCGATTGATTATGTGGGTAAAATACAGGGGTGAGAAATAATGTAGAAGCATCTATTGGTTGGAAATATTTCCAACAATTGCTTTTGCCTATTATTACAACAGGAATAAGGTATCAGCTATCCTACGTGGTAGAGAGCGATAGGGTGCAAGCTGATACCTGATTTACAGGGAATCTTACAGAGTAGTTAAGCATGGTCAAGAATGCACAGCGGCGGGTTGTTGTCACTGGGGTCGGGTTGGTCACTCCCCTTGGAACCGGAACCAATAAAACATGGCAGAGGCTGGTAAATGGGCAGGGAGGTATTGGACTTATTACCCGTTTTGATGCATCTGCGCACTCCTCTCAAATTGCCGCTGAGGTCAAGGATTTCACACCAGACCTCTGGTTTGAGAAGAAACAGGTAAAACATCTGGATCATTTTGTCCAATACGGCATTGCTGCTGCTGACATGGCTGTCAAGGCCAGTGGCTTGGAAATTACTGAGGAAATGGCCGAGCGAATTGGGGTTGTGACCGGGTGCGGTATGGGTGGTTTACCGACCATTGAAGAATATCACAGCGTCTTGCTGAACAGGGGCCCCCGTCGGATTACCCCTTTTCTGGTACCTCGGATGATTCCCAATATGCCATCGGGTCATATCTCCATGCATATTAATGCCAAAGGGCCAAATCTTGCTTTGTCCACTGCCTGTGCAGCTGGGACCCATGCTGTGGGTGAGGCCTATCGCCATATTATGTTTGGTGATTGTGATGTGGCTGTTACCGGTGGAACCGAATCAGTGATATCACCTTTGGCGATTGGTGGTTTTGCCTCAATGAAGGCCCTGTCCACTCGCAATGATGATCCTGAGCATGCTTCCCGTCCCTTTGATAGAGATCGTGACGGCTTTATCATTGCCGAAGGGGCAGGTATGATTATACTGGAAGAGCTTGAGTTTGCCCGTGCCCGTGGCGCTGAGATCCTGGCAGAGATGGTTGGTTACGGCCAATCCAGTGATGCCTATCATATTGCGGCTCCACCAGAAAATGGAGAAGGTGCGATTCGTTGCATGAGTATGGCGTTGCGGAATGCTGGTATGGATCCTGATGAAATTGATTATATCAATGCTCATGGTACTTCTACTCCGCTTAATGATCGTTGTGAAACGACTGCCATCAAAGCAGTTTTTGGTGACCATGCCCGTAAACTGGCGATTAGTTCCACCAAGTCCATGACCGGTCATATGCTTGGCGCAGCTGGAGGTATTGAGGCGGCTTTTACGGTATTGACGCTCCATCATCAATGTATTCCTCCAACGATCAACCTGGAAAATCCTGATCCAAACTGTGATCTTGATTATGTGCCCAATACTGCTAGAGAAACATCAATTCGGGCGGCAATGTCTAATTCTTTTGGTTTTGGTGGCACCAATGGTGTCATTGTCATGAAACGTTTTGAAGGCTGAACAGCACCACGAGAAAGAAGAAATGAAAATTGCAGTAGGCAGTGACCACGGGGGTTTTGAACTTAAGGAGCTTATCATCCGATTTTTGGGTGAATTGGGGCAGGACGTTGAGTCAGTGGGCTGTCATTCTCTGGACTCTGTTGATTATCCGGATTTGGCAGAAAAGGTATGTACAGCAGTTCGCACAGGGGCCTGTGATTGCGGGATTCTGGTGTGCGGAACCGGTATTGGCATGTCCATTGCTGCTAATCGCTATAAGGAAATTCGGGCTGCGCTCTGTCATGAGGCCTTTACAGCCAAAATGAGCCGGGAGCATAATAATTCCAATGTGCTTTGTCTTGGTGGCCGTGTGATTGGGACAGAGATTGCGTTGGATATTGTTAAAACCTGGGTGGAAACAGAGTTTGCTGGTGGTCGGCATCAACGACGATTGGATATGTTCAGCTAAATTGAGTTACATACATTAAGGAGGAGGGAGCATCAGTCTTTATGACCAGCAAGTAGAGGCATTTTTTATTGCCTTCTTTCCTTTTTGGTAAAGATAGAGCAACGAATACACGGCAGCCCAGAAGGATCTGCCGTTTTTTTTTATATGAAAGTATCCTGTGAATTCCTTGCAGTTTCTTACCACCAGGTGGCTGGGATGAGGGGTATTGTACAACAAACGATAAATTATTTTAGGCAAAAGGTATGGCAACGCTAAAAGAGACAGACCGAGATATTTACGGACAAATTCAACATGAACTTGAGCGACAGGCCAATCAGTTGGAGTTGATTGCTTCAGAGAATATTGTTTCACCGGCTGTGTTGGAGGCCCAAGGCTCCATTTTTACCAATAAATATGCTGAAGGCTATCCGAACAGACGCTATTATGGAGGCTGCGATCATGCCGATGTTGTCGAGTTGCTTGCCTGTGAGCGGGCTAAGGAGCTGTTCAATGCTGAATATGCCAATGTTCAACCGCATTCAGGCAGCCAGTCCAACATGGCAGTTTATTTTGCTACCCTGAAACCTGGTGACAAGGTATTAGGAATGGACTTGGCGCATGGTGGACATCTGACCCACGGCGCAACAGTTTCTTTTTCCGGTAAGCTCTTTAACTTCATTTCCTACGGTGTCAAGCGGGATACAGAGACCATTGATATGGCCGAGGTAGAGAGAATTGCCTTTGAGAATCGTCCCAAGATGATCGTAGCTGGTGCCAGCGCCTACCCCCGTGTTATTGATTTTGAAGGATTTCGACATATTGCTGATCAAATAGGCGCACTTTTCATGGTGGATATGGCCCATATTGCAGGTCTGATAGCTGCTGGCGTACATCCTTCACCGGTACCCTATGCGGATTTTGTCACCACCACCACCCATAAGACCCTGCGTGGTCCGCGAGGTGGTTTGATTTTGGCGAAGGAAAAATTTGCCAAGGCATTGGACTCTAATATATTTCCTGGGATTCAGGGAGGGCCTCTTATTCATGTGATTGCAGCAAAAGCTGTTAGTTTCAAAGAGGCTATGACAGAGGAATATCGTCAATATCAGCAACAGGTTGTGGATAATGCCTCTGCTTTGGCAGCCCGCTTGTCTGAGCATGGCTTCCGTATAGTCTCAGGTGGTACGGATAACCACCTTCTTCTTATTGACCTGAGCAGCAAGAATTTGACTGGAAAGGATGTTGAAAAGCGCTTGGAACAGGCTGGTTTGACTGTTAATAAGAATGCTATTCCTTTTGACAAGCAATCACGGTTTGTGACCAGTGGTATCCGCATAGGTACCCCGTCTGTCACCACCAGAGGATTGAAGGAGCCAGAGATGGTTATGATCGGTGACTGGATCAACCGGGTACTGACTTCAGGAGAGGAAGAAGCTGCTCAGGTACGGCAGGAAGTACGGAATTTTTGTGAGACGGTTCCTCTGTACCCGGAGATGGTCAGAGATACCTCACTCTAAGAACTATGAAATGCCCCTATTGCGGTCAGCTGGATAACCGGGTTATTGATTCCCGCCTGAATAAGGACAAAACGATTACCAGGCGACGTCGTCACTGTGAGGCCTGTGATCAGCGTTTCACCACCTATGAGCGTATTGAAATGATGCTGCCCATGCTGGTGAAAAAAGATGGGCGTCGTGAGGCTTGGGATCGCGGCAAGATGATCCTTGGATTAGAAAAGGCCTGTGAAAAACGGTCGGTGAGTCCAGAGGATATTGATTATTTTGTTGACGGTATTGAACACAGGCTCCAGGATATAGGGGGAAAGGAGCTTTCTACCTCTCAGCTTGGAGAATGGGTTATGGAGGATCTCCCACAATTGGATGAGGTTGCCTATGTCCGTTTCGCCTCAGTCTATCGACAATTCAAGGATGTCAACGAATTCGTGGATGAGTTGAAGCAGTTTCTCGGCAAAGATCAAGAAAAGTAGCTCCCAATGGAACACGACTTACGCTATATGCGTCTTGCTCTCAAGGAGGCAAAAAAGGGTCTCGGACGGACATCGCCTAATCCCTGTGTTGGGGCGGTTATTGTGAGAGATGACGAGGTGATAGCCCAGGGGGATCATCGTCGAGCTGGCACTCCCCACGCAGAAGTCAACGCCATTGCTGATGCCCTTGAAAAGGGGATGAGCTGTGTCGGAGCAACCATATATGTAACGCTGGAGCCTTGTAATCATACGGGGAGGACACCACCATGCACCCAGGCTATTTTGACAGCCGGGTTCAGGCGGGTTGTCATAGGGATGGCTGATCCCAACCCTGTGGCTTCAGGTGGAGCAGATTTTCTCCGCTCCCAGGGGCTTGAGGTTAAGCTCGGTGTTCTTGAGCAGGAATGTCGACAGCTCAACTATCCTTTTTTGAAACATTCTGTCTCAGGCCTTCCCTGGGTTGTGATGAAGGCCGGGATGAGCCTGGACGGGAAAATCAGCCGCAGGCAAGGAGCAGGTGGGGCTATCACCGGGCCAGAGGCAAAAAAAAGAGTGCATCTGTTGCGAGATCAGTTAGATGCGATTCTTATAGGCAGTGGTACTGCTCTGATTGATGACCCTTCCTTAACAACTCGGTTAGGAGATAGGGCAGATAGGAATGAAGCGGCTGGACAGGACCCTGTTCGGGTCATACTTGATAGCCGTCTCCGGCTTTCTCCTTATGCCAAGATGCTTACTCAAAATTCTTCGGCGCCAACCTGGATTTTCTGTGATCATAATGCATCAGAACAAAAGCAGAAGGAGCTTGAACAGGCTGGAGCCGTTGTTCATAGGGTTGAGAGTGATCAGGATGGTGGACTTGACCTTAATCAGGTTCTGCGTTGTTTAGGCCAAGCTGATATTACTTCTGTTTTGGTCGAAGGTGGGGCAGCTGTCCACGGCTCTTTTCTTCAGAAAAAATTAGTGGATCAAGTCTACCTTTTCACTGCGCCCTATTTTATTGGTGAACAAGGCACATCGCTTTTGAGCGGTTATAGTCTCGGAGAAGGAGAGGCTCCGCTTTGTTTAGAAAATCAAACAACAGAAATCGTGGGACAAGATATCCTGCTTCAGGGATTGTTGTGCTAACTTATTTTTTTTACAAGCCTTCTGGTGATCTGCTTTCTTACTCCTCTTTGTCTTTTTTGATCAGTATCTTGATCTGTGGCCAAACGTGGGCCAATTCTTCTTTGCTCTTGAAATCTATACTCAGTGTTATCTGCTCTTCTTCAAAAGCTGGGCTATGCTCAAGGCGTAGGCCAGCAGGGAGTTGAAGTTGTGAAGAGAATGTTCTGAATTCTCCTTCAGCTCGTGCCAGCCGTGGGTGGTACTGTTGATCAAGCCAACGGAGAAGAGAGGTTGATCGTTGGGGTCCATTAAGCTGTTTTTCTTTTACTGTCTCCTTCCATAAGTCAAGTAATCTCTCCGTCGTAATTTTTTTTCGCTTTGTCAGTTGGAAGAAACGTTCCAGCAGTTTTTGTTGTTTTGATCCCCCAAGCTGGTACTCATAAATAATTTCAGCGAGTTTTTTCTGATCATCTGGTGAAAAGCGGGCTAGTTTTTTCCCTGATCGTTGGGAAATAATCCCTTTATGCATTCCTTGTTGCACAGAGACTTCCAGATCAAGGAGAGAGATGATCTCTCCAGGTATATGGGGCTTGGTCTTCAGACCGAACAGGGGGAGGAAGGAGACGAGATCTTGCTTATCAAGAACTTTCGCAGCTTTCTTCAAAAAAACAGCCTGTTCAATGAGAGTCAGCCTGTTGCCAAGTAGCTGATGTTCTAAAAGGACTTTGAAGAGATGTAGAGGATAGCCTTCTTCCTTCTCCAGAGCCGTAGTTATGCTAAGTGCAGTTATCTTCTGGTCGTTGCTATTTTTTTGTTGAGAGGATTCAAGTCTGTTGTTGCAGAGTTGCAGATAAGCTTCAATACGCTTTCTTCCTGAGAGGATAATATAACCATCCTGCTGTTCCAATAGCAGAGGGGGCTGAAGTATCCCAAGCTCGCAGATACTTTGTACAAGATCTTGTTTGAAATCTTCCGGGAAAGGATTAAGGCTATAGCTCCTGTCATCCAGGTTAATATCCTGTAGCCTTACCTGAAGATAGCAGGGCATTACGTTGTTCACTGGTGTCTGTATATGAGAGAAAGAAGATAAGGTGAAAGATGAGAGAGGGGTAAAAAGAAAAATCGGGACGTTACATTACAGTACGTCCCGATTCGGTTTCGGTCAAGCTGATATACCTAAGAAAGTTTACAACATTATCCGTTGATCTTATTGCGAAGAATTCCAGATGGCTTAAAGGTAATGACCCGTCTGGCATCCAAAATCAGTTCGTCACCTGTCTGCGGATTACGCCCTCTTCTTGGGCGTTTATCCTTGACGTTAAATTTACCGAATCCGCTGAGAAGAAGGTCTTCTCCACTGATCAGTGAATCCTTAACAAGGGTGATAAAGGTTTCCACGGAATCTGTTGCCTGGGCTTTGGTTAACCCAGGGTGCTGCTGATAAACCTCTTGTACGAGGTTTGCTTTTGTCAATGTCATTGGTAAACTACCTCCACAGTATCTTTTGAGTACTTTTCTTGACTTTTCAGTTATATGATACGAGATTTGACAGGCATGTCAATGATAATCAGGTCGTAACGGGGTGCTATGTTGATTATTTTTCAGTTCTCTTATTTTTTCTGTCAAGATCAGATAGCATCGGCCATTGTGAAGATAGGTAAATACATAGCAACAACAAGTCCACCGATGGTGCCACCAAGAAAAACCATCATAAAGGGTTCAATCATAGCAGTAAGATTTTCCACAGCTTGGTCAACCTCTTCATCATAAAAGTCAGCTATTTTTGAAAGCATTGCGTCAAGCGCACCAACCGATTCACCGACATTAATCATCTGGACAACCATATTGGGAAACACGCCGGATTCTTCCAAAGGCTCGGCAATCGGTCGACCTTCAGCGATGGAATCCGCCACATGGAAAACTGCCTGCTCAATAACCTTATTACCTGCTGTCTTGGCCACAACCTGTAAGGCATCAAGAATAGGAACACCACTTTCCAGCATGGTGCTGAGGGTTCGGGTGAACTTGGCTACCGCTACCTTGCGGATCAGTATTCCTGCCACCGGGGCATGAAGGAGCAGTCCGTCTATTTTTAATTTTCCTTTTTCTGTAGCATAGTATTTCTTAAAAAGAAAACTTACTACAAATCCAGCCATAATAATATAGAGAAAATTGGCCTTGGCAAATTCACTCATATCAACAACAATTTGGGTAGGTGTCGGTAAAGCACCGCCCATGCTGGCAAACATCTCTTCAAAAACAGGGATAACGAAAATCAGGATAACAGCAAGAATAAGAATAGCAATGCCGAGACAAATTACAGGATAGGTCATGGCACCTTTGATCTTTTTCTGCAGAGCCATGGACTTTTCCTTAAATGCCGCCAAACGCCCAAGAATGGTATCAAGAATACCACCCACCTCACCCGCCTCAATCATGTTGGCAAAAAGGGGATCGAAAACTTTCGGATGCTTACGCATGCCGTCGGCAAGAGTTGTTCCTGTTTCCACGTCATTAACGATTTCCAGCAGAGCGCGTTTAAAGGTAGGGTTTTCCTGCTGCTTAGATAAAATCTGCAGGCTCTGGACAAGGGGGAGTCCTGCATCAATCATGGTGGACAATTGGCGGGTAAAGACAACGATATCCTTACCAGTAACCTTTGGTTGCAAAAAGGCTACATTTTCGAACATATCCTTGGGTTTTTCTTTTATCTTTGGGTTTTGGATTCGTAATCGTTTGAGCTGGGCAAGAACAGCAGCCTCGTTGGCCACTTCTATTTCACCCTTAATGGTATTGCCCAATGTGTTTTTTCCCTTCCAGACGTAGACAGGCATGATTCAGACTCCAGAAATATTTATGTGAATGCAGGGAAGACCAGATAAATTGTTGACAGTTGCATTGATAGCCTTTATAAAGTGATATTTTTTGTTTAAAATTAAACAGGACACTTTTACATTCATTGTATGTAATTTTTTTTTCTGATTCAAGAGAAATATTATATTTTTTTCAGGAGGTTCGCAAAATGCAGACAAGTAAGGCCGTAAATTATAGTGATGGTCCCTTTCAGCCGATTATAGAGAAATGTGATGGCTGTGATAGGATTGTTGAAGAAAACAGCAATCAGTATTGTAAAACCTATGTTAATCCAGCTGCAAAATGGCGTTTGGGTATATGTAATTTTGCCACTCATGCCAAGCCGGAAATTAAGGTTGCTAAAGTCCGCATTAATCCGCTGAAAGCCGCAAAACGAGCGAGTTCAAAGCGCAGAGGAAAATAACCAGTATTTTCTTTGTATCTGCGGACCAAAACTGTTGTCAGCTGCCAGCTCTGTTATTTTCTGTTCATTGCGAAGTTCCAGGGGCTGATACCCCGCCCCCAAGGGGCGGGAGCGTTTATTTTTGCTGACAGCTGATATTGGTACGTATGACTCTCTTATTTCCTGCCCACCCCCACGTACTTGAAGCCTAAGCCTGTGAGGCTTGCAGGCTCATATACATTACGCAGATCTATAAAGATCAACTCCTTCATGCTGGCCTTGAGTCTTTCCAGGTCCAAGGCCCTGTACTGATTCCATTCTGTCATCAAGACCACAGCGTCTGCTCCTTGGCAGACCGTATAGGCATCATCGACATATTCGACTCCATTGGGAAGAAAGTTTTTTGCTTCCTCCATTCCTTTTGGGTCATGGACACGGAGGCTTGCTCCTTTTTCGAGCAAGGCTGGCAGGATGGTCAGGGCCGGTGCATCACGCATATCATCGGTTTCCGGTTTAAAGGTCAGGCCAAGCACAGCAATAGTTTTTCCTGCTTCTGAACCGCCCAGAGCATCCCGGATTTTCTTGACCATGCGGGCCTTTTGTGCTGCGTTGACCTCCACTGCGGCCTCAATAATACGCAGACTTTCTCCATATTCCTGGACAAGGCGCATCAGGGCCAAGGTGTCCTTGGGAAAGCAGGAGCCACCGTATCCAGGGCCGGGGTGAAGAAATTTGCTCCCGATCCTGCGGTCCATGCCGATTCCTTTGGCAAGGTCAACAACGTTTGCTCCCACTGCCTCGCAGATCGAAGCGATTTCATTGATAAAGCTGATTTTAACAGCAAGAAAGGCATTTGCCGCATACTTAGTGAGTTCAGCTGTTTCAATGCTGGTGCTGACAATGGGGGTATCACGCAGGTACAGAGGTTGGTATATCTCCCGTAAGACCTGTTCAGATCGTTCAGATTCCACGCCAATAACGACGCGGTCTGGTCGCATGAAATCGGCAATGGCCGCGCCCTCACGGAGGAATTCAGGGTTTGAGGCCACATCAAAATCTGCTTCTGGGTTTGTCTCCTTGATGATTCTGGAAACTTGACGGGCAGTCCCGACAGGCACTGTGCTTTTATCCACAATAACCGTGTAGTTTTCCAGGTGTTCGGCAAGTTCTTGGGCGGCAGCGTAAATATAGGTCAGGTCGGCATACCCATCACCTCTTCGAGAGGTTGGAGTGCCCACAGCGATAAATACTGCATCTGCATCAGGGACAGCCTCTGCTAAATCTGTGGTAAACTGGAGACGGCCTTCCGCAGCATTTTTTGCCACCATAACGTCCAGACCTGGCTCGTAGATAGGGATTTTTCCCTGCTTCAGCGTTGTGATTTTATCCTCAAGTTTATCAACACAGATGATGTGATGGCCGAATTCGGCAAAACAGGTTCCAGTTACGAGACCGACATACCCTGTCCCAATCATTGCTATCTTCATTTTTTTCCTTTTTTTTGCAAGTAGTTGAGAAGTTGAACCCGTCTTCTCTTTTTTGTTTTTCAGACCAACCGGTTAGCCTGATGTTGAAGGTGATTATTGAGGTCTTGTGCCGAATATAGCCGTGCCTACCCGAACCAGAGTCGCTCCCTCCTCAATGGCAACAGTAAAGTCGCCTGACATACCCATGGAAAGCTCGACCGTCTTATTATCATAAAAAAGGCTCTTGTCTGCAAGTTCCAGGGATAATTTTTTCAAAGTCTGAAAAAAAGGCCGGCTTTCCTCTGGTTCCCGTCCGTAAGGAGGCATGGTCATGAGTCCGCGTATGCGCAGGTTGGTCAGAGGTTGAAGAGCCTGCAGGAGTTCAAGTGCATCTTCAGGAAGGATACCAGACTTTTGCGGTTCCCGACCCACATTTATTTGAATCAGGATGTCGAGTTTCTTCATAAAGGCTTCAGCGTGCCGATCCAGAGCCCGGGCAATTTTGAGCCGGTCAACGGTCTCAATCATCTGAAAGAGTTCAGCAGCCATTTTGGCTTTATTGCTTTGTAAATGACCAATAAAATGCCAGCGCAGAGAAGATGGCAATTGCTGGATTTTTGCTTCCGCATCCTGAAGGTAATTCTCTCCAAAGAGTATTTGTCCGCATTGCTGTGCTTCAGTGATCATTGCAGCAGGCATGCGTTTAGAGACAGCAACAAGCTTGATTTCTTGGGGATCACGTCCGCATTTTTGTGCTGTTTTCTCAATAATCGATCGTATGTATTCCAGATTGGCACAGATCATTATGTATCACCTTGTGCGGGTAAGGAAAAGAGTTTTTTGGTATTCAGTGAAGTTTGCCGGGCAATCTCTTCAATTGAAATTTCTCTCAATTCCGCTATTTTGGCCGCTGTGTAGAGCAGATATTCCGGGCGATTACGTTTACCTCGAAAAGGAACCGGAGTAAGAAAAGGGCCGTCGGTTTCCAGCAACATGTGATCCAAGGGAATTTCCTGGGCAACCTGTTGGAGATCCGACGCATTCTTAAAGGTGACAATTCCGGGTATAGATATAAAGAGGCCCAGGTCAAGTACCTGGTGGGCAAAGGCCATGTCCCCGGAAAAACAATGCATGACCCCGCCTGCCGGGAATGGCCCCTGTTCTTTGAGGATGTGGAGTGTGTCCTCATGGGCATCACGGTCATGAATAATGATGGGCAGGTCCAGTTCCTTGGCAAGGGAAAGCTGGCGGGCAAATTCTTTACGTTGACGTTCTACGGGTGCGTATTGTTTGGCATAATCAAGGCCGATCTCTCCGTAAGCAACAACCTTTTCCAGGGTCGATAATTCTTGCAGTTGCTGATAGACAGCATCATCTCCGTCTTCAGCACTATGTGGGTGAATACCCACTGAGGCATAAACTCCGGGATAGGTGTGAGCGAGTTCCACTGCCTGTTGTGAACTGGCAAGATCAATGCCAATGGTGATGATGGTATCGACTTGGCATTGCCTGGCAGAGTCTATAAGATTGTCGATATCATCCTGACCATTTTCCATGTCAAGATGACAATGTGAGTCAATCAGGCCGTACCCTGGCGAGAGAGCAGGCGGCTGTATTTTTTTTTTCATTGTGAAGGGGTGTCCGGCTTTTCTTGCGGGTATGTATTATTTTCTACAAAACGAGATAAAATGAACTATCTTATGCAGTCATACCAGAAAGAAGCAAACAGGACAAGATGGAAAGCATGATTGAAGGGTTTACGGGATGCTTCTTGAGTTTAGGAAGTCTTTCTGGAATTAAGAAATTTGTCCAGACTGGCCTGGAGTTGATCCGACGAGACCGGTGGATCAGGGAAGTTGGGATTGTCTCTCAGCCCGGCTATGATCTTTGCTTCAGTGTTCGGAAAACGCATGTTCAAACCTCTTTGCTTTGATATCTGTTTTTCTGTTTGACCTGTAATCTACCTGCACGTTTACAGTAAACATCCTATTGATATTTTTCTTTTTTTGTGATAGAAAGCACGTTTGAATCATCCCGATTGCCATTTAAAACGGCCTTATTTACATTTAAATCGTCCTGATTGACGTTTAAAATGGCCCGATTTAAGTGTGAATTGATCCGATGTACACTTAAATTGCTCCGATTGAAGCGTGAATCGGCCTGATTTACATTTAAATCGCCTTGATTTACATTGAAATTGCCCTGATTCAAGTGTGAATCGCCTTGATTTAAACGGCAAACGGGGCGTTGCAAACGGCAAAATATGCGTTGTTGATCGCTTCCGGGGCGTTTGCTTCTGCAAAAGGTGCGATGGATACCGTTCCTTGAACAGAATTCAAGAATTAGCTCTTGTTGCTGGAAATTGCAAGGGAAAAGAGCAGTTGTTTTTCTTTTCTTGCTCATAGAGAGTGCTATCGGGATTCGAGCCATTAATACACCTCTCAAACTCACAGACTGCGCGGTTTAAAAACGGGGCTGTGATACCTAGCTGCGTACATTTCCCGCCCTTGTTGCGTTTTGAGAGGCCGTCAACCACACCACTTCCAAACAGTTTTACGCCCCTTCCCGCCGTTCCAAAACGATCCACATTGAACCATTTGCAGCCCGCAAGCCTGCAAGAAGCCCGCAGGAAGCATTTCAAAAAACAGTTTTTTGTTCCTTCTTCTTATCGTCAATAGTATATTCCAGTGTACTTTTTTAATTCATCGTGTTTATTAGTGGGCTAACTTTTAACCTCTCATAATAATTCTGGAAAATGTACTTTGACTATAGTGACTTGGTTCAGTTTCGACTGAATAAAAAAGAAAAGACAATTCAATGCACATCAAGTTTTTTGAAACCTGTTCATATAGTTATGATGTCGATTCTCCATAATTACACTGATTATACCGTTGGGTTTCAATATCATGCTGATTATGCAGAGGCTATGAGGTTCGATGACCCTTTGGAAGTTGATACTGTAGATGGTAGTTACCATAGAAAAGCTATAAAATTGCAAGATCAGTTTGTTGATGATAGTCAAATGAAAAAGATAATGGATATTCTTTATGATAATAATTATCTTGATTATGGAACGAATGATATTCTTCAACTTGTGATAGCAGAAATATTTCAGAATTTCTATGCTCATGCTGATGTAGAAGAACCCCCAATTTGCTGCGTTCAAGATTGGCCGTCATCTGATTTTCTGGAAATTTCTCTTGCTGATAATGGGATAGGTATAAATAATGCTTTAAGAGATTACTTGAGAGATTATCCTGATAGCATAAATCCCTGTAGAATGGCTTGCAATCTTGGGGTAAGTTCTTGTTTAGAAGGAAAAGGCAAGCTTGGGACAAATCACAGTGGTTATGGATTGTATTATACAAAAAGATTTGGCTCATCGCAGATTAGTGGGGAACGCCATGTTCCGCAAATACTCTGAGCCTGAAATTTTCAAAATTTCTATATCCAAACGCAGTCCGAATAATGTTTCTTATGCTGTTATTGAGTCCTTCAACAAA
>NZ_JALAAI010000034.1:0-30371 GCF_052785085.1 Candidatus Electrothrix sp. | reverse complement strand
TAAGCAAGAGAAAGTAGTTTCATGGAAAAACCTCTTTGATTTTTTTCACAAATTATAATATTATCTCCCCAGAATGTCTATTCTAATTATGCAGAATATGGCGTTTCCCACTAATCTGCGAAGAGCCCCTTTTCTTTTGCCGATGGAGGTTTTCTTTTGCTGAAAACAATTCCCGTAGTTTTTCTTGTCCGGGTGGAAGCGACCGTGCCCAGCCTGCACGATAATACAGCTGATCTTGATCGATTGAAAGCAGCCTTGCCTGACTCGCTGCCAGAACAAGTGAGGGGTTCTTTGATCCACATACCCTTTGCCTGTGCAGGACGTATTGCAACCTCTTTTCGAGGAACTGGTTTTATAGGTTATGCTCTGTTCCAGTATGAACAGCAACGTCTTGTGCTGGTTGATTTTTTTGCCAGAGCACCTGAGATTCTGCCTGTCCTGGCCCTTGACCTTGGTTCCACTCATTTAGAAGCGAGCCTGCTGGATTGTCTGAGCGGCAAGACCCTTGCCCGCAACACTGCTCTCAATCGTCAGGTGCAACATGGCGCAGATATTCTCACCCGGATTCATTTTGCGGAACGCAAAGAGGGTGGGGGGGCAAGCGAAGAAGACGGGCTTGCTGTACTTCAGGAGGCTGTTATTGCCTCTATCAATGATCTGCTTAGGGAGCTGTGCAGAGAGGCCCAGGTGAGACCAGAAGATGTGCTGGCAATGGCGGTCTCTGGCAACACAACCATGGTGCATCTTCTGCTGGGACTCAGTCCGCGCCATATCTGCCGGGAACCCTATATTCCTCTGGTGAATGCCCCTGATCCTTTTTTATCCCGGGAGATTGGTGTAACCCTTCATAAGCATGCAACGGTTCGGGTGCTTCCAGGTAAAGGAAGTTATTTTGGTGGCGACCTGATTTCCGGCATCCTTGCAACGGGCCTTGATCAACATGAAGAAACCCGCATGTTGATTGACGTGGGCACTAATGCTGAGGTGGTGATGGGCAATAACGAATGGTTGATTGCCTGTGCTGGTGCTGCTGGCCCGGCTCTGGAAGGGGGGGTGGCCCGGATGGGGATGCGGGCTGGTGCCGGGGCAGTGGAGCATGTGGCTATTGATCAGGAGAGCTGGCAGCTGACTTGGCGTTGTATCGGTGATGCACCGCCTGTGGGGCTTTGCGGATCCGGGTTGATTGATCTGGTGGCAGAGTTATACCTTGCTGGTATCGTTGATCTGCGGGGCAAATTCCAGGCAGAGTTTCCAGGCCAATCAGCAGAGCATAAACGTTTTGTTGCAGAGCGGCTGACAGAGGTGGACGGTGAGCAGGTTTTCCTCGTCGTTGCAGCAGGAGAAGCGCGTAATAAGGAACCGGTGATGCTCAGTCAGCTGGATTTGGATGCCATGATGCGCTCTAAGGCGGCCATGTATGCTATTCTGGTGACCTTGACCGGACAAGTGGGCCTGGAGTTCAGCGAGCTGGATCAGATCGCTGTGGCTGGAGCCTTTGGTAAGCATATTGACCCACAACAGGCCATTACCTTGGGCATGCTCCCTGACCTTCCTCTGGATGTTTTTCAGCCCGTGGGCAACTCTTCCCTGTGTGGGGCTGAAATGGTACTCTTGGATCATAAGGCTTTTGAGCAGTCCCAAGAGATTGCTCGCAAGATTACTTATATTGAATTGAACGTGAATCAGGAATTCATGATTCGCTTTTCCGGGTCCCGTTTTATTCCCCATACTGATCCGGGGTTGTTTCCTTCTGTGCCGAGTTTTCGGTAGGGGAAAGAAGTTTGCGGGCAAGCGGTACTTTTCCTACCGGGAAGATCGTTGTCAGTCTGACGGTAATCCCCTGATCAACAGCGAGTTTAGTGAGTGCAGCGAGGTCGGGAAGTTTCTGTCCAGCCCTCCGTATCGGGTTTTCAGGGAGCAAAAATAGAAAAATCTATATGTGAATGAGGAGAGCATGTTCCGTCATCAGGGGATAAGGCTTCGTCACAGGGGGATCGTCTTGCGTCACAAGGGAATGATGATCAATTTGTGTTGAATTATGACGAAATACTATCGAATAATGACAAAAATATATCGCTCCGTCATTATTCCCTGCCTCGGAATGCTTCTGCGACAGGTTAGAACGCTTCAGCAACGGTGACGAACGACGCTGCGGCAGTGCAGAGACATTCTGCACAAGGTTAGGATGGCTCTGCAACGCTGTAGAATGATGCTGCGATATGTCAGAGCGAATCAGTACCGCCGAAGAATCATTCCGCAGCAGGTACGGATCGTTCTGCGCAAGAGAAGAATGTCACTTCGATAGTGCAGAGCGTCCCTGTGGTGGCGTTGGATCCATTTTTTGGTTTCTCGGTACTTCCGGGTCTTCGATGATTGCAGCGAGGTAGAAGTTGAGTCGATCCAGATCCAGGGACTCAATAGAGGTTCCGGCCACGGGTAGGGTTTCAACTGATTTGCGCATTGGGTCTGGCTAAAGAGCTGTCTACTGGATGAGAATCTGTGTGTCCACGGAAAGGTTGGTGATGAACTGCCCAAGTTTTTGATTCAGCACCTTATAACCTTCCTGGTTAAGATGCAGGAGATCCTGGCTGTACTGAGGACGGATTTTTCCATCCTCGCCGACAAGAATGGAATATGCGTCAAATATAAGGATGTTCGGTGCCTGCAAGGAGGAAATAAAGGCATTGGTCTCAACAATAGCGTCCTCCACATCTTTTGACCAGAAAAGTTTGCGGGCAAGCGGGACTTTTCCTACCGGGAAGATCGTTGTCAGTATGACGGTTGTCCCTTGATCAGCAGCTTGATGGGTGAGTGTGGCAAGGTTTTCTTTGAGATCAGCAAGGATTTTGTCACGTTGCTCTGGAAAGAGGGCAATGGTTTTGAGGTCATTGACGCCTGCCTGGATCAGGAGAATGTCCGGTGCCAAAGGGCTGACGTGGGCATGGTAGCGCATGAGGATTTGCGTTGATGTTTGACCGCCGATTCCCCGATTGACAATCTTATATCCTGCTATTTCCGGCTGCGTCCACTGTGCAATCCTTGAATCGCCGAAGAAAACAATTCGTTTTGTTTGGCTCTTTTCCTCTGGATGATGTGCTGGCGTTGCAGGGAAAAAGGATAAGCCAATTGGATCCAGTTGGGTTGCATTGAGACGAAGGTAGAACTGCTTGCTCTGCTTGAAAAAAGTATAATTGAGCAAAAGTGAAAAAATCAGCGTACCGATACAGAGTGATACAATCAGTCTATCTGTCATTGATTTACTCTCGCTATTTCATCAGTAAAAAAAGCCGAAACAGAAGATTTTGTCCCGGCCTTACGCATCGTTAAATACTCCTGACGGTCAAAAAAGCTGAAACTACCCTCGCAACATCCTCGCCATATCCTTAGCAAAGTACGTCAAAATAATATCCGCACCAGCCCGGCGAATGGACAGCAGGGTTTCGGCCATGACCCGATCCCCGTCAATCCAACCCTTATCCGCTGCCGCCTTGATCATAGCGTACTCTCCGCTGACATGATAGGCCGCAATGGGCAGGTCAAATTCATCCCGCAGGCGGCTTATAATATCCAGATAAGCCACCGCCGGTTTCACCATCAGGATGTCTGCACCTTCATCTACGTCCAGAGTAGCCTCCCGCAGGGCCTCACGGCTGTTGGCCGGGTCCATCTGGTAGCTGCGCCGATCCCCAAACTGGGGCGCACAGTCTGCTGCATCCCGGAACGGGCCGTAAAAGGCCGAGGCATACTTGACCGCATAGGACATGATGGGCACATTATGAAAATCGTTTTCATCCAGAGTGCTCCGAATCTCGCTCACCCGTCCGTCCATCATGTCTGAAGGCGCAACCATGTCTGCACCGGCCTTGGCATGGGAGAGGGCTGTCCGGGCCAGCAGCTCCAGGGTTGTGTCGTTATCCACCTCATCCCCGCTCAAGCAACCGCAATGACCGTGGTCTGTGTACTCACAAAGGCAGACATCGGTGATAACGGTCAAGTCCGGGGCTGTATTTTTCAGCTCCTTGATCGCCTGCTGGACAATGCCGTTTTGAGCATGGGCACCAGAACCCATCGGATCTTTTTTCGCGGGCAGGCCAAACAGGATTACCGAACGCACCCCGACTTCCAGGCAGGATTGGGCCTCTTTTTTGAGCTGATCCACGGAAATACGAAAAACGCCCGGCATGGAAGAGACCTCTTCCCGTTTTCCTTTGCCCGGCATGACAAAGAGCGGATAAATGAGCTGCTCCGATGTGAGGTGGGTCTCGCGCACCAGAGCGCGAAAATTTTCATTGCGCCGCATACGACGGGGACGATATTCTGGAAAGACCATGTCTTTTCTCCTTTGCTCTTCTTTTGATATGATTTTCGATAGAGGCAACAGGAAATACCCTACTCTCTCATGTTGCGTGGTTGCATCTTCTCTATACAGGGTGTTGTAGGGGCACGGCGCGCCGTGCCCCTACCGGGAAACATAAATTTTTTGGGCAACCATGGGGGATTGCCCCTGCTTATTTTTTCAACAGGGATTATATATTAATCCTCAATGCCTTGACCTTTTTATGCAAATGACTCCGTTCTATCCCAATCTCCTGCGCAGTCCTGGATACATTACCCTCATTTTCTTCGAGTTTCTTTTTAAGATAATCGTGCTCGAACTGCTTGCGGGCGTCCTTGAAGGCGAGATGACTGTATCCAGCTTCAGAGCTGCTGGTCAGGGGTTGAAAAGTACCGGGGGTGAGAAAGACAGCCACATCCTCAGCCGTAATAATGTCCCCCGGCACCATGATCATCAGCCGCTCCACCATGTTGCGGAGTTCCCGGATATTACCGGGCCAGGGATGCTGCATGAGCATACTCAGAGCATCACCGGCAAAGCGTTTTTTACCAAGCCCTTTGCTGCGAAATTGTTCAAGAAAACTTGCTACCAAGGCTGGGATATCTTCTAGACGGTCTTTTAAATCAGGTAGCTGGATAGGAACCACATTGAGACGGTAAAAAAGATCTGCACGGAAATGGCCTTGTTCAATCTCCTGCTCCAGATTCTTATTAGTTGCAGCCAGAATCCGTACATCCACCTCAATGGTTTTGGCCCCGCCAACCCGCTCAAATTTTTGTTCCTGAAGAATACGCAGTACTTTGGCCTGACTCTTCATGCTCATATCACCGATTTCGTCCAAAAAGAGGGTGGAACCATTGGCCTGGTCAAATTTGCCTTTTTTTGCTTTATCCGCTCCGGTAAAGGCCCCTTTTTCATACCCAAAGAGTTCTGATTCAATGAGTTCTTCCGGGATAGCAGCACAATTGACCTCAATCATAGGACGCTTGGTCCGGTTTGATTGGCTATGGATTGCCTGAGCAACCAGTTCTTTGCCCGTGCCGTGTCCTCCAAGGATGAGTACGGATGCGTCTGTAGGGGCAACCCGTTCGATTTGGACACGAAGATGACTGACAATGGCTGAATCACCGATAATGGCTGATGCTGAACCAGAAGGTTTTGTTTCCCGGAGAAGTTTGTTCTCCTGCTCAAGCCGGGAGAATCGGAGACCCTGGTTGATGGCAAGGACAATCTTGTCATAAGAAAGTGGTTTTTCTATAAAATCAAAGGCCCCGAGCCGTGTGGCCTGAACAGCAGTCTCAATGCTGCCATGTCCTGAGATCATAATTACCGGTACCTCATTATTGTCCTGTTTGATTTTCTCCAAAGCTGCGATTCCATCCATACCAGGCAGCCAGATATCCAGTAGTACCAAATGCACTTCGTGTTCCGCCAAGATCGTCAGGCCCTCTTCGGCAGAGGCCGCGCAGAGAGGGTCAAATCCTTCGTCACTGAGAATGCCGGACAAGACTTCACGAATAGGTGCTTCGTCATCAATGATCAGAATGGTGGAGGACATAAGGATTTTGTAGTTAAGGATATGGGTATTCAGGTCGTTGTTAGCGAAAATCTGTTTCTTGGTTTACTGGTTACTGGAAGGGCAACTCAATCGTGAAAACAGTACCAGTAGGCTCATTATCACGTACTGTAATAAGACCGTTATGCTCAGTAATAATGGTGTTGGCAATGGCAAGCCCCAGCCCGGTTCCGGATTTTCGGGTTGAAAAATAGGGTTCAAACAGGCGTTGTCTGACCTGATCGGACATACCAGGGCCGTTGTCACAGAGTATGATCTTGACAGCCTTTTCCTCTTTATGCAGCCGAATTTCAATAGAGACAGAACCTCCGTGCGCAAGGACACTGACTGCGTTATCCAGCAAGTTGATCAGCACTCGTTTGAGTTGAACTGCATCAAAGGAAAACAGAGGCACGTTATCATATTCCAGCGTAAAGCTGATATGTTTATGGCCTTCACGGTACAGTACCAGGGTATCAGTGGCAATAGCAATAATATCTGCCTGTTGTTTTTTGATGCGGGGCATACGGGCAAAATCAGAGAATTCCGTGACCAGTCGTTTGATTTCATCCACCTGACTGATAATGGTCCCAGTACATTGCTCAAATATTTCACTATCATTTTCTATGGTTGTAAGATATCGTTTGCGGAGTCGTTGGGCTGAGAGCTGGATCGGGGTCAGCGGATTTTTAATCTCATGGGCGATTCTGCGGGCCACTTCCTGCCAGGCTGCCAAACGCTGGGCTTTTTCCAGTTTGGTCAGGTTGTCAAAGACAATAACATAACCGATAGAGCGTCCTTGTTCATCAATCAGTCGGGTGATATTCACCAGCAGAGAATAGGTCTCACCCTTGCGTACAGTAAGGTTGAGATGTCGTTCAATGGAACGTTTGCCGGATTTAAGCAGATCATGAAAGAAGTTTTCAATAACAGAAACATGAGAGCGGGGCAGGGCCTTATGAAAATCTTTATGGAGAAAAAGATCAGGGTTAATCTTGAGGAGATTTGCTGCAAAAGGATTGATGGTGGTGACTTCATTATGCTCATTAATAGCAATAACCCCGGCAGCAACATGTTTGAGAATGGTCTCCAGGTACCGTCTCCGTTGTTCTGAGATCAGGTTGGATTGCTGGAGGGCCTGATGGGTCTCTGCCAGCTCCCTGTTGCTTTGAAGAAGATCAGAGGTCATGGAGTTAAAAGAATCAACCAAAAGCCCCATTTCATCATTGGAGTCTTTTTCAATAGTAAAGTCAAGGTCACCATTTGCAACACGCTGGGTACCTTCGGCCAGTTTATTGATAGAGGCTGTCATGGAGCGGGCAATAAAAAAACCAAACCAGATCGCCCCAAAAAGAATGAGCAGGGTAATGATCAACAGCATAATGATCATGCTCAACTTGATCGGGGCTTTGAGCATAACAAGCTGCTTGTAATCGGTAATCCCCTTGGAAACCGATTGCATGAGGATTAGTTTTTCGGTCGGGATCAGTAAGGTGGTCACCAGAAAACTCTGGTTGGGCTCATTTGATTGGATGAGCATAATAGCCTGGACTAATTCCCCTACAGGAACCTGGCGGGTAATGATCTCTGGTTCCTGGCTGTCTGCGGTCTTACGAAGGGCCTCAGTAGGGATTTCCGGCAGGGAGATTGCTGCTAACTGCTTTCCTTTGGCAGAAACGATCAAACCGAGCCCAGGGGTTATTAAAGATAATGCATCCGGTGCCCCAAGAGGGAGAAGAGAAAGGGTTGTATCAAAACGTTGCTGTAATTTGAGCGTGTCATCTATACGTATATCCCCCTGTTCCAGTCGTTGCTTTACATGATTACCCAGAGTAATGGCCTGATCTTCTGTTTCATGAAACAGATTCCGGGCAAGAGTCAGGGAGGACTGGAGGGATTCTTCCACATTGGTGTTGAACCAGTATTCCATTGCTGTGGAAACAGAGCCCAATGAAACCAGAAATAAAATTATTGTAGGGATCATGGACAGGGAGACAAAGGCGATAACCAGGCGAACCCGCAGACGTGATCCAAGAATGCTGTTTTTTCGTTCAAAGACTAACTCCACCAGATTACGCAGGATGAGGTAGAGCATGAGGAGGAGCAGCAGACCGTTAATATTGATAAGGGCAAAAATCAGAATTGTGCTGGAAAGGGGCAGGTTCAGTTCTCCTTTGAGTAAACTGCGCTGGGTATAGGCAAGGAGAGGAATCAGCAGCATACAGAAAACAATAACATATCGGGTCAACCGTTGTTTTTGTTTTCGCTGGTCAGGGGTAAGCATCAGGGGATATCCGGATAATTTTTTTTGAGGTCCACGTAGAGGGTGACGTACATTATCTGGTCATTATTAATAATTGAACTCAACTGTTCGCCAGTCTGTTTCAAAATTCCAAAGTGAGGTAAAGGGAATGATTGAGTGCATACTCAGGGGAAAGGTGTTTTCAACCAATGTGGCCTTTATTTCCAAGGAGTATGGAGAGCCGATATGCATCTTGTTCAGAGAATAGAGTTCAAGTCCGTTAATATCTGCCATCATGCTTTTGGCTTCTTCCAGGGATCTGGTGACTTCGGGTCGATCTTTTTCAGCAAAAGCAACCTGATATTCTTCTTTTATCGGGTTATAACTCAGGGTATGGTTGATCTTATGTTCAACAAGTTCTGAATCAAACCAGTTGTTATGTACTTTATTTAAACGGATATCAAAGCGAAAGGTCAGTGGAATACCATTGCGTACACCTTCAAGCATTTTGTCAGTAAAGCAATGGGTCACTGTTGCGAAAAGAAGTAAATGTTTATTGTCAGCACTGATAACTATTTCATCTATTGCTGGCTCTTTGTCTTCACTCGTCTGGGCAGCAGGTATGAGCGGGTGAAAAAAAAACAGACAGGACAGACAAAAAAAACAGAAAAAACAGAGTGCAGTATGGCGCTTGTTCCAGCGTCCAGCATGAGAAGAGGGCTTTTGAGGAGTATACATCATGAAAAAAAGTGCCTGGTAAAGTCGGAAGAGATTGGAATACAATGTGTTATTCAGGGAAACAGGGATAGATGGTAGCGGTATAACTCTTTGAGTAAATTTTTCTTCACCCTACCAACCTAAATCTACTCTATTGCTCTTCGCTTGTCCATTCTTGCGTTTTTTTGTGATCATTGGTTATTAATTTTTTATGAAGGCATAAAATGATTTTTCTTTCTTGTTGACAATAGAGATGAATACAGTTATCAATTGTGCATATGCACGCTTTGGGAATTGTTTCACCCAAGGGGTGGGATGGGAATTATATTTAAATTTAATTTTAATTGGAGAGAGTTATACATGAGTTCATCAGTTTTTATTGCTGTTCCTTCTAATGCCCCAGGTGGTCTTGATGCGGAAATTTCAGAACATTTTGGTCATTGTGAGCTTTTTACCTTGATTAACATTGAGGAGGGAAAAATAGCCTCTGTGGATACGGTGAACAATGTGGAGCACGGTGCCGGAGGTTGTATGGAACCTGTCATGCTATTAAAAGATCAGGGAGTACAGGCAATTGTTGTCGGAGGTATGGGAGCACGTCCTATGCAGGCCCTTGCTGAGGTGAATATTGATGTCTATTTTGCAGAAAAAAAGAGCCTGAATAAGGTGCAGGAAGCAGTGGATGGCATAGTTCAGGGGAACTTTCCTGTAATGCGGGCTGACCAGACATGCAAAGGGGCTGGCAGCTGCCACCATTAATATTTGACGATGTTTTGAGGAAGCTGGCCTGTTATGCATTGCTGGTTATTGTGCAGGTCAGTACAGGTTGCAAAGGGCAAAGAGATGCGTTAATCTGTGAACCTCTTTTGTAACCTGTTACGTTGTTGTATACCTATGTGTCCACGCCTGAAGAAAAAACGTTGCTGTGAAGGTACGTTTTGCGGTCAAGCCTTTAAACCTGTTGGCCTGCCGTTACGGAAATTACAGCAGATTATTTTATACCGTGATGAATTGGAAACAATGAAGCTCTGCGATGTTGAAGGGTTGACCCAAGAGCAGGCCGGGAAACGCATGGGGGTTTCTCGGGGGACGGTTCAGCGGTTACTTACCAGTGCCCGCAAAAAGGTTGCAGGAGCTGTGGTTTCTGGGGCTGCTTTGGTTTTTTCTGAGGACACCTGATCGCTTGAGAGATCCACCCCATCCGGGCGGGAGTGTTCAACGATGCGTTCCGTCACCTTCCTGGAGAAGGGGGGAAAGGGGGAAGGCAGGGTAAAAAAAAAAACCGGGTCACGCGCTGGATGCGTACCCGGCAAACTGGTCATAAAGAAAGGGTCGCTGGCATTTAAGCTGGCGATCCTTTTTTAAAGGGTGCTCACAAGATATAAGCATTTAAAAAATTAGAGGCCTAGTGGCAACGAAGCATCCTTTTTTAAATAATCCTTTTTTTCATCCTTATCCATTTTATCAAGAAAGCATTTGCCATCTTTAAAAAACTGCTCAACATCTTTTTCTGATGGAGTATAAGGGAAGATACGCTCTTTTATCTTGTCATACAAAGTAACTTTAAAAAGATAAAACACCACTTTCAATATAGCGACCGGCCAGAACAGCTTCTCGTTATTTACTAGAACATCGCCTTTATACGTTATCCTGAGAATTACATGAAAGGAATGCAATTTATCCTTATCAAGCGAGACAAATTCTCCAGTGCATGGATTACAGGCAGTCATAACATACCTCCTTTACACAAAAATCCTCATTCGCTCCAAAAAAAGATTTTTTTTCTGGAATGTAAATAAACCCCTGATGCTGATAAAGATCAATCAAATCAGGAACTGGATTTGCTATAATTAATTTTTCTTTTCTCATCATTTGAGCATAATTCATGCTCACGTCCACGATAATCTGCAAGACATGTCCACGTAATGGATGATTCTCAACAGGTGCCCCCTCTATAAGATCCAAACGAACATGAGTTGGCCCTTTAGATGTATAACCTATTGTCATACCACACAGGAAGTCGCTATGCCAAACCGCCAATGAATACAAAACTTAGACTTTCTTCTTTTGAAATCCAAATAATGAGATCTCCAGTCCCAGCCACCATTAGGAGGAATTCTCGTGCTATTTACTTTCCACTCTTTTTCCCAAAATTCCAGTGCTGTACTGTTTAAGGCTGTTAGTCTTATCTGTGTATCAAGCTCATTGGAAATTTTCTCACTGCTTTTCTCTAAAAATAATATTAACGCTCTTTTTTTATCCACCATAATCTAGAAAATAAAACGTTCTGCGTTTTTTAGAGAGTAACTGAATGAAAAATTCTCAAGTATATACAATCGGTAAATCGGCACGTTGAAGAATCATTAACAATTTGTAACTTGTTACATGTTATTATAAAAATGCTAGCAAGAAAATTCAACATATTTCAATAAGATTAAACAAAATTAAAGAAATCAACCTGAAAAGCCTCCCTCGGTATCACACCCCAAAATTGAACCCCGCAGCCATGCTGGTTACAGGTCGGGGCTGAAGATTCGAGCACCAATACCTTCCCCTCCACATTACACCCTGATCCGGCAAAAATTCATCGGGTATCAAACAGATCATTCATCGGGCGTACTTTTACCGAAAGAACGGCAGTCCTTTTTATCCGAGGCAGCTGGAGCATGATCCGTAACGATTACGGCGGCAGGCTGGTGGATGTACTGGATGTAAGCATGTAGCACTGCTCCTTGTGAGTAAAGAAAGAGCAAAGAAAAAAGGCCGCCCCCTTTTGCGCGCGAGCCGCCTTGCCGTGGTCAGATACCCAAGCAATCTACAGCCTAATCTATCTCACCTGAAATCTCCGCATCCGAATATTCATCAGAATACCGATGGCCACTAAGGTTGTTAACAGGGAAGACCCACCGTAGCTGAACAGGGGCAGCGGAATCCCAACCACAGGCAGCATTCCCGTTATCATAAAGAGATTAATCACTGTCTGCCAAAAAATAAGCATCACCAAACCAAAAGCGAGATAAACACCGAATTTATCCCTGGCTGTTAAAGCTATGTTGATTCCCCAGAACAACATGAAGAAAAAGCAGACCAGAAAAAATAAGGAGCCGACAAAGCCCAGTTCCTCGCACCAGACAGCAAAGGCAAAATCCGTGTGTCGTTCCGGCAGAAAGTTCAGATGCCCCTGCGTCCCTTCCATAAACCCTTTGCCAAATGCCTGACCACTTCCCACAGCAATTTTGGATTGCTTAATCTGATACCCATGGTTCATGGGATCACTTTCAGGGTTGAGAAAGGTTTCAATACGCTTTCGTTGATAGTCTTTCAGGCCATACAGCCAGCCCAGCACGGCGCAACTTATTCCTGTTGTGCCAAGAATAGTTATGGTTGACCAGCGCAGATGGGCAAAGACGGTCATGGAAACAAAGAGGATTGCCAGCATAAGTGCTGTTCCCAAGTCTGGTTGAATCAAAATAAGGACAAAGGGAACCGCTGTGATGAGCGCAGGTCTGATAATGTCACGTAAGCGATAACCGTGTTCCACGTATTCATTGCTCGAATAACTGCTGGCTAATACCAGGACAAGGATAAGCTTGGCTGGTTCTGAGGGCTGGAGATGAAAAAAACCCAGGTTGATCCAACGTTGCGTCCCTGCTATGGAATCGACAAAGAGATTGGTATAGAGCAAAAGGAGGCAGATTGCCCCGTAACCAAGGTAAGAGAGCATTTCCAGCTCGTTATAATCAATACTGATAAGAATCAGGATAAGGGCATAGCCAAAAAGAAAAAAGTAGAGCTGCTTTAAAAAAATCGGGGAAGGAGTGGGGCCACCATTCCAGGTCGCACTGAACAGGCTGGCAAGCGACATGGCGGAGATAAGAAGGAGGATGACCACCATGACCCAATCAAAATTATGAACAAGTCGTCTGTCGAATCGAAGCATGATAAATTTATTGTTTCGGTTTGTTTGCCCGTTGACCAAAGTATTTTTTCAGCACTGCTTTTGCTATGGGGGCTGCAACTGAACCGCCATGCAATCCATGTTCAACCAACACAGTGACTGCTATCTCCGGATGTTGAGCCGGGGCAAAGCAGGTAAACCAGGCATGATCCCGGTATTTGTAGGGAATATCTTCTTCTTTCAGGTGCTTGTATTGTTTAAGGCGAACCACTTGAGCGGTTCCGGTTTTACCCGCAACAATGATATTTTCAAGTTTAGCCCGGCGACCTGTCCCCCGCCGACCATTTACCGCTTCTATCAGACTTTCTTTAATCACTTCCAGGTTGCTTCCCTGATCATCAAAACGATCTAAAACCGTTGGTTCAAATTGATCAATAATATGATCATCAGGATCCCGTACTTTTTCAATCATTCCTGGTTTATAAAGAGTTCCCCCGTTAGCTACAGTGGCTGTCATTAAGGCGAGTTGGAGAGGGGTGACCAGATTAAATCCCTGACCAATGGCGATGGAAAGAGTCTCTCCTTCCTGCCAGGGGCTTTTATATCTTCTCAGCTTCCACTCCGAGGTTGGAATAAGACCACTTTTTTCATGCTCCATTGCCACTCCGGTTTTTCGACCCAGTCCCAGTCGGGTGGCATAGCTGGCAATCCTATTTACTCCAAGCCGTTGGCCGACCTGATAAAAATAAACATCGCAGGATTGGGCCATAGCCTGTTTCAGATTCATAGCCCCATGTCCGGTTTTTTTCCAGCAACGGTAGGTTCGGTTGCCAAACCGATAATGGCCCGGGCAATAAACTGAATTCTCCGGGGAGATCACACCTTCGGCTAAGGCAGCGATGGCTGTGACGATCTTATAGGTTGAAGCAGGCGGATACTGGCCCTGAACAATTTTATTGACCAAAGGATGATGTGGGTTGGACAGCATTGCTTTCCAGTGTTTGGTTGAAATACCACCAAGGAATTTATCAAGCTCTAAAACAGGAGAACTGGCCAGGACCAGCAGACGTCCGGTATTGACCTCTATTGCAACCACTGCCCCGGATTTATTATCTTTCATCATCAGATCTTCAGCTGTCTGCTGAAGATCCACATCAATGGTGAGCTGGAGATCATTTCCCGGTAATGGCTCCAGACCTTTCAGATTGCGCTGTTCAAAACCCAGCGCGTTTACTTCCATGTAATGGCGGCCTTTTTCGCCACGCAGATCTTTTTCCCGAAGTTTTTCCAGCCCCATTTTGCCGATCATGTCCCCGGATTTATACCCTGCATAAGATGGTGAAGTGAGTTCTTTTGGGCTGATTTCACCGAGGTACCCGATGAGATGTGATGCCAGATTGCCGTAATGATAGACTCTTTGCGGAACAACCTCTATTTTGATACCCGGAAGCTCCATTCTGTTGTTTTCAATATAGGCGACCTGGTCCCAGCTGAGTTCTTCGGCAAGGCGTATAGGAATATGGCCTGGCGTACCCACCATTTTACGTGTTCTGGCAAGAAGTTCAGATATTTCTATGTTGAGGATTGAGGCTATCTTTTTGAGCAATGCATCGTCAACCCGGTTTTTTTCTCTCACCCACACTACATTGAACGATGGGCGATTGGTAACGATTTCCCGTCCTTTTCTGTCAAGGATATTGCCCCGTGGTGCTGCAATTTCAAGGTGGCGCACCCGGTTGTTTTCTGCAAGGGCTGTATACGCGTCTCCTTGCTGAATTTGCAGATACCAAAGCCTTGTAATAAGGATGATAAAAAAGAAGGCAAGCACGACAGAGGAATACATGGCCCGGCGACGATAAAAATCAAGTTCCCCGTCGTTAATGTGGGTAATTCGCGTGGAATCAACATTGCGAGGCCAGTTGTTGATATCGCGATTTGCGTGTCTTTTTCGGTTTTGTTTTCTGATATTCTTCATAACCGTTTTTTAATTCTGGCGAAATTGATTTCCAGGCAGAGAACGGGTGAAACGGGGAGAAGAAAATGTGCCCTTGACCCTTTTTTCAACAAAGGTAAAAAAACGGAACAGAGGGAAGGAGAAGATATAGATTAAGAAAGCGCGGAACAGGATAGGAAACCATATCCATTCAGCAATAACCTGGGGTTGAAAAAAATCAAGTATGAGGAGCAGGATCCAGTTGACCATCAGATAGCTGAGTGCAACCAGCGGAAGTTGGTATAATGATTTTCGGACCGGCATCTTTGCAACCATAAATCTCAGTAAAAAATAACCAAGGTAACACAGGGCCGGGTACATGCCGATAACTGTCCCTGAATAGATATCAAGGACCATGCTGACAGGTAACAGGATCACTATCCCACGAAGAAAGGTTACATTATAGGCAAGGTATCCAACAAGGATGTAGTAGAAATCCGGTGCAGCAAGCCAAAGAGGGGAAGGCATGAACAAGGTGGTTTGAACAAGAACCAGAAACAGGCCAATAAGTATAAAGGAAAGAGTGAGCATGGTCTATTCGAAATTTTTTTTCTCCCGCTCAATGACCAGCAGATTTTCCAGGGTTCTGAAATCAACAGCAGGAACTACTTCAATCTCAAGAAACATGCCACGTCTGTTTCTGGTTACTTTTGACACGATCCCCACAGGAAGACCAGTAGGAAACATTCCTCCGTATCCGGCAGTGACAACCCGGTCGCCGACAAAGACCTCAGCTGTCTTAAGGATATATTCGAGCTGATATAAATTTTTTCCGGTTCCCTTGAGGATACCACGTATCCGAGATCCTTGTAAGAGGACATCAATAGCACTTGATGGGGCAATAGCAAGAAGTACTTTGGAGTAATCTGTTGATGAGGCATAGACCTGTCCGACAATCCCCTCTCCAGTGACTACGGGCATGCCTTTTCTCACGCCGTCGCTGCTCCCCCGATCAATAATCACACTTCGGAACCACAGCGATGGATCTTTTCCAATAATTTGGGCAGTGATCGTTGGTTGGTTAGAGGATTCTTTAAAATCAAGCAATTTCCTCAAGCGGGCATTGAGGGCTACAGCACCGCGATTGGCATAGGCCTTTGTCCGGCATTCCTGGAGTTCCTGCCATAATCGTTCTTTTTCTTCACGAACTGTGAGCAGGTCAATATAATTTTTTTTTACAGAGTGGAGAGAGTTGCTTATTGAAGCCATTGTCTTTTGAAGTGGGCCAACTCCTTCAAGAATTACCTTGTGAACAGGCCCAAACTGCTGGTCTCCTAAGATGACAATGAGCAGGATCAGGACAAAGGTGATAGCTGTTCCTGTGAAAAGGACAAAACGAAATGTTGTAATGCTGCCCTTACGTTGCCTGCGGGTATTTTTTTTCATTTGCCAGGAGAATAAATCAATGCAAAGAAACGCAGTCCAGAGAAAGGAGCAGGAGCAGGTATTGCGATCAATCTATTGCTATTTCTTTCAAAATATCCAAATTGTCCAAAGCCTTTCCTGAACCAAGCACAACAGAGGATAAGGGGTCATCAGCAACAATAATAGGCATACCGGTTTCATTGGTCAGGAGCTTATCCAGGTTTTTCAGCAAGGCTCCACCTCCGGTCAGAACGATCCCCTGATCAACAATGTCTGCGGATAATTCCGGTGGGGTAACTTCAAGGGCAATGCGAACTGCATCGACAATGACATCAACCTGTTCAGCAATGGCTGATTGAATTTCATCGGAGGTGATAGTGATAGTTTTCGGTACACCTGACACCAAATCCCGCCCTTTGATCTCCATAGTTTCATAGGGCTCTGTCGGTAAAACATTACCAATAGAGATTTTGATCATCTCAGATGTTCGTTCGCCAATGGCAAGATTATGTTTTCGTTTGATGTATTGCAGGATTGACGCATCCATCTTGTCTCCCGCAACCCGCACTGATTTAGCATAAACAATACCGGCCAGAGAAATAACAGCCACCTCTGTGGTGCCACCGCCAACATCAATAATCATATTGGCCGTAGGCTCGGTAATAGGGAGGTCAGCTCCTATGGCTGCGGCCATAGGCTCTTCAATCAGGTAGACTTCACGGGCACCAGCGGATTCCGCAGATTCGCGAACAGCCCGTTTTTCGACCTGGGTGATGCCAGAGGGGACAGAAATAATGATTCGGGGATGAACCAGAGTTCTTCGGTTATGGGCTTTGTTGATGAAATAACGGAGCATGGCCTCAGTGACTTCAAAGTCAGCAATGACACCATCTTTCATGGGACGGATTGCTGCAATATTTCCCGGTGTTTTACCGAGCATTTTCTTGGCCTCGCTGCCCACTGCAAGTACCTTACCACCGCGAGCATCCTGACGTACAGCCACAACTGATGGTTCTCTGAGGACAATTCCTTTGCCCTTGACGTATAACACCGTATTTGCAGTGCCCAAATCAATAGCAAGGTCGTTAGACATCCAGCCAAAAAGAAAATTAAACGGAGAAAACATCCGATATCACCTTAACAAAGTTTGTTTTAAATACACTGCAAAGTCTACAAGTTGATAAAGACGCTGGGTAGAGAAGAAATGCTTATTTCATATACTCCTATTCTCTGTTTCAGCCTTGTCCAAACCGTAATATAAGTCGGATTTTATGCTACCAGTTATAGAAAGGATTAGCAATCTTATTAGAGCGCTTCACAGAAAAAAAATAAAAAATGATTTTCTTTTAATTTTTGTCTCATCTTCTCCTTGACAGGATAGCTCAGAGTATGATAGAAGTAGGTCTCAAAAAAATCAAGGGGCTATAGCTCAGCTGGGAGAGCGCTTGAATGGCATTCAAGAGGTCAGCGGTTCGATCCCGCTTAGCTCCACCAAGATATATCAAGGGGTTACGATGATTCATCGTAACCCCTTTTTTTATATGGAAGTACTGGGTGAGATTCCTTGAAATCACCCGTTCTCGTCCTAAATTGGGAGAAGGACATCCCTTGGCTCTTATCTTCTACTCCTGATAGCCTGATATTGACTTTTTTCCTCCTTTGTGTTTTATCTACAAAGATGGAGTCCCGTTGTATGACTGTTCAAAACCTGCCATCTTAACTTAACATCGTAAACACAGCAGGCCTGCCAAAGGATGACAAGCAATGAATGAGTATCGTCAAGCCCACAGTGTAGCTCTTTATGATGCTGGAGTCACAATAACCAACTTTACCACGCCTCAGCAAAGGGAGGGGCAGGGGTATCCCTTGGCAACCGAAACGCCACCAGGGAGTTTTTACATTCCAGAAGGTGAGTTTGCATCCTTAAAAGCCGAGTTTAAAACCAAGCAGGTTGCTATGCCCATAGGGAGAAGGCAAGGCGGATCATTAAGCTTTCATAAAACGCTTTCCTCATATAATGAGGAACTCGGTGAAGAAGCACGGGTGAAAAATCTCCTGATACGGATTGATGGCCCTCAACAGCTTTCTCTTCAAATTATTGAAGAACATCGGCAGGCAGACGGAACGCATGACGAGACCAGAGAAATAACCTATTGCGGACTCTTTGCTATTGAATGGGCAACTCCAGATTCTTGATTGGAGTTTTTCTGCCTCATGCCTGTTTTTCGCCTTCCTGATGAACATATTTTTCCTGATCCGCAACTTGCTGAGCCTGATGGCCTGCTGGCTGTGGGCGGGGATCTTGGTCCTGCCCGCCTCCTTGCTGCCTATCAGCAGGGCATTTTTCCCTGGTATTCTGATGGCGAACCCATACTCTGGTGGTCTCCTGTCCCACGCTTAGTTCTTTTTCCTGAAGAATTTCATCTTCCCAGGCGGCTGGCCCGAACAATGCGAAAAAATATTTTTACGGTTCGTACTGATACCGCATTTCCCGAAGTTATTGCTTCCTGTGCTGCAATACGCCAGCAATCCGGCAAAGGCACCTGGATCACTACGGAGATGCAAGATGCCTATATCCATCTCCATGAGCTGGGTTTTGCCCATTCCGTGGAATCCTGGTGTGAAGGGGAGCTGGTTGGGGGGCTGTACGGCGTGTGTCTGGATCGGATTTTTTTTGGCGAGTCTATGTTCAGCTATAAGAGTGATGCCTCAAAGGTGGCCTTTGCAACCTTAATAAGCAGTGCAGAGCAGGTAAATATCCGTGCGATTGATTGTCAGATGACCACCCAACATCTGCTTCAGTTTGGCAGCCGGGAGGTCAACCGTGAGGAATTTGATGATCTGCTGGAACAGTTTGTTCAAGAGCTTGTTCCACAGCAACCGTGGCATTTTTCTCGGTAATCGGGAAGTTCAGGCCTTACTGCTTAAAATCAAAGGAATAACGTAAATCTGAGCGATCCAGGTGGCGGATAATCCTTTTTAATCCCTGAAGGTTTGTCACGGTAAAGCGAACTTCCCAGGAAGGGACAGCAGTGGATCCCTTGCCGGTCCGCAACACATCAATAACATGTAAGGCGTCTGGAGCCAGGGAAAGGAGCTTAAAGAGGCGTTTTGCTGTTGCAGAGACAATAATGAATTTTTGCTCTTTTTTGACCGGGGTGGCAGAAAATTTCCAACGAACTTCTACAGCATCTTCTCGCTGAAATTTTAATTTTTTCAGTTGAAAACAGTCCTTGCAATGCAGCGAGATCCCTCTCCTGCTCAGGAGGCCCACACTGCCCTTATCAAGGGGGGTGGGTTTGCAGCAGGCTGACGATTTGACCACAACCGGGTCAACTGTAGTAAGCTCTATTCGATTAAGAATGCCTGTGGGTTGGGGCAGGATTTCCTTGCTCCTCATCTGGAGACCGTTGCGGATTTCATAGATGAGTTCCCGTAGACGTAACTGGCCTTGTCCCACGTCTTGTAAGAGCTCTTCTTTTGAAGTAAGATTAAAATAAATAAGGATATATTCCATGTCCTGTTGCTCAAGCAGGTCATAGGAAAGGCCGTACCGCCGCATTTCCTGCTCCAGGACTGCATGACCGGTTTCCACGGACACGGCCTGGATTCGTTTACGAAAGACCTTGGTCAGCTCACTTCTGGCCCGTGGGGTCTGGCAGCAATCCTGCATGCTGAGGTCAAAATTAACCGGTGTATTACGGCGAAGGATTCTGACCACATTACCGTCTTGCAGGATTTCGTCCGGGCCGACCCGTCGTTCACCGATAATCGCGCCGATGCAGGTGTGACCGATATCGGTGTGAATGCGAAAGGCAAAATCAAGAACCACAGAGTTGACTGGCAGGCAGATAAGATCACCCTGTGGTGTATAGGTGTAGATTTCTTTGCGTCCGCCAGCAGCAATCATATCCCGGTAGGAGACCGCCTCGTTATTGCCAAGGATATCGAACATCTCCTGGATTTCCCGGATAAAACGCCCTTGTTTTTTTTCGCTGGGATTCCAATCCTTGACCAAACCCCGTTGGGCACGGCGGGCCATTTGCTCTGTGCGGATTTTAAACAGGTATTTATTGCCTTCTATTATTGCCCGTGCATGTAAACCCTGGTAGCCAGTGGGTTTGGGGTTGGCAATAAAATCCCGGATTGTGCGGGGAATAGGGGGATAGAGCTTGTTAAGAATACCCAGTGTTTGGTAACAGCAGCTCCTGTGATCTACTGTAATCAGGATTTCCTGGGGCACTTCCAGCTCTTTTTTCAGGATTTGATTTCTGACATCATAATACCCCCAGAGTCCCTTGGTACGCACTGCAATTCGGGCCGTAACACCTTCATCAGCCAGAACCTTGTTCAGGTTATTTGTGAACATAAGAAGGTCAGGGTTCCTTTCCAGCTTATTGATATACTGCTTGAGTTTTTGGCCCTGTTTGGGGAATTTATAGGAAAGTGCTCTGGTATAAAGTTCTCTTTTTAAAGCAAAAAGACCAAGAATGGTCGCCAGGGGCGCATAAAAATCCAGAGTTTCTTCAGCAATGCGCTGACGTTTATGGCGAGGCATGGAACCAAGGGTGCGCAGATTATGCATCCGGTCAGCCAGCTTGACCACCATCACCTCTGGCCGGGCTGCTGCTCCGGTAAAGAGTTTGCGATGCACCAGTTTTTTCAGGGCCTGTTTATCTCCGCTATGATGCTTGACCTTGGTGCAGCCAACAACAATGGCCTCCACATTGGGGCCGAATTTTTCCCGGAGCACTGCTGCTGTGATCTCTTCCACATCTTCAATGGTGTCATGGAGCAGACCAGCTGCCAGGATTTCGCAGTTGTGGATATCCATCTCTTCAGCAAGGATACGGGCTGTTGCGCAGGGATGGATGATATAAGGGTCGCCGGATTTGCGCATCTGACCAGCATGGGCTGCAAAGGCAAAGTCCAGAGCCTCATAAAATACCGAGGTCTCTTCTCCTGTGCCGATGAATGATGCCATTTCCTGGCGGTATTTTTCCAGATCAAACTTCCCCATATCTTTTTCCTTACCTAGACGTTGCTTTTTATTTCGTGAAAAGTAATGTACACTACTCTTCATAATTAGAAAACAACGGACACAGAAAAATTGATAACAGCGCAATAAACAAGCGACACCAAGTGGCTTTCACGAGGTTGCAAAAAAGATTGTAGTTGATACAGGGAGAGAAATGGCAGGAAAAAAATATCGTGGCAAAAAGAAACAGGAGAGGCAGAAACAACACAGCCCTAAAAAAAAGGAAAAACAATCGGTTGCCGGGGACAAAGAAACAGTTCGCGCCACCCTGTCACTGACTGCCAAAGGCTTTGGTTTTGCCGTACTTGAAGGTAATGTGGCACGACAGCAAAAGGATATCTTTATTCCTGCCTCTGCTCTGAACGGGGCAACCCACGGCGATACAGTCCTGGTACGGCCTTCAGGTTCGCCTAAACGCCCGGAAGGAGAAGTTGTGGAGGTAGAAAAACGGGCCTTTACCCATGTCTGCGGGATCTACATGAGCGGGAAGAACACTGGTTATGTGGCCCCTGATAATGATAAATTGCCCTACAGTATCAAGGTGCGTCGTAATAATGCCATGAACGCTGAGGACGGGGTAGCGGTACGGGTGGAGATTCTGGATTACGGTGCCAAGCAGCGAATGCCAGTAGGTAAGGTTGTGGAGATCCTTGGACCAGCAGATTCCGTGGCAGTGCAGATTCGTATGACTGTGGAGCGATTTCAGCTGCCTCCTGCATTTCCAGATTATGTGGAGCGGGCAGCAGCTGATCTGGTGCCCTTGACCGACCCGGAACCGGGCCGAAAAGATCTGCGTTATCTCCGTCATGTCACCATTGATGGGGCCACGGCCAAGGATTTTGACGATGCCATTGCTGTGCAGAAGACCAAGAAGGGCTTTCGGCTTTTTGTGTCCATTGCTGATGTAAGCTATTATGTGCGACCAGGCTCAGTCATTGATCAGGAGGCTTATCAGCGAGGAACCAGTGTGTACTTGCCGGATCTGGTTTTGCCCATGTTGCCGGAACGACTCTCCAATGATCTTTGTTCATTGGTGCCGGATCAGGATCGCCCGGCCTTTACTGCGATTCTGGAATTTGATCATGAAGGCCGACGCATTGGGGAGCAATTCACCCGGAGTATGATCCGCAGTTATCAGCGCTTTACCTATGAGACGGTTCATGAGGCCATTTATCTTCGCGATAAAGAGGTTCGGCAAGAGCATAAATCCTTCCTCCCCATGCTGGAAAAAGCCAGGGATCTGGCAGCCCTTCTCAGCAAGCAACGCACCAGTCGCGGTTCTCTCGGCTTTACCATCCCGGAAGCAAGCATCAGGATTGACAAGGATACCATAGCTTCGGTTGGGCGGTTGAAACGGAATCAGGCCCATCTCTTAATTGAGGAGTTTATGCTGGCAGCTAACGAGGCTGTGGGCGAGACCCTGGATCGAGCCGGGGCATCAGTGCTGTTTCGGGTTCATGAAGAGCCAGATGAAGCCAAGGTCAAGGATTTTGCTGAACTGGCCTGGTCTCTGGGGATCCATCTGCCGAAGATGGAACTGACACCTGCCTGGTTTGCCAAGGCCCTCAAGGTTGCCAAGGGTTCGACCAGAGAGTATGTGGTGAATAATCTCCTGCTTCGTACCATGCAGCGGGCCAGATACACCCCAACCAACTACGGCCATTTTGGTCTGGCAGCGGAATATTATATCCACTTTACCTCGCCTATCCGTCGCTATCCTGATCTGGTGGCGCACCGGGTTATGCAGAATTTACTGTTGAAAAAATCTGGCAAGTCATTATCTAAGGGAAAAAAGGTGTTGCCTGATGGCGTAGACCCGGAAACAGCTGGTACCTTTCTTTCAGCCCGTGAACGGGTTGCTGTGGAGGCAGAACGGGATGTCCAGGCCCGGCTTGCTGCCTTATACTTACGCGACAAGGTGACAGAGCAATTTGAAGCGGTTATCTCCGGGGTGACCTCTTTTGGCCTCTTTGTGGAATTAATCGACTGCCTGATCAGCGGCGCTATTCCGGTCAGTGAGATGACAGATGATTATTACCATTATGATAATAAGGGCCATAAACTGGTCGGAAAACGGACAGGGAAAGTTCTTCGCCTGGGTGATGTGGTTCAGGTCCAACTTGATCAGGTTGATATGTTGAGTAGAAAAATTACCTTTTCTCTTGTGCGTTGACGAACAGGTCAGGAGGAGCCGGGATGAAGTATATTCGATTACTGTATGTTGTTACGCTTATTGCTTTTCTTGGCCTGTTTGTCTTTACCCAAATTAAAATATACCGTAATATTGAGCAAAAAATCAGGGCCAGCGTTCTGGATTATAATAATATCTTTACAGCAGCAGCCCATTCCACACTGCATGAGGTTGAATTATTGCTGGATATGCTGGGAACCCAGCTCCTGACCGAGCAAACCTATCAAGATGTGCAAAAGAGCCAGCAGATGATGGCGCAGATGATGGCACGTTTTTCTTTTATTGTTGGGTTTGGGTTAACTGATCAGAACGGTAATTTTATTATAACAAGTGCTAATGTCAACCCTGCTGAAGTCAATGGATTACGGGAAAGTGATGTTACCCGGCCCAGCTTTGATCTCACCTTAACCAGCCCAAATATGGTGGTGGGCCAGGTCTATCACCATCGTCCTCTGAATAAATGGGTTATCCCATTGAGAAAGGCCCTGCGGGATGATGCTGGCAAGATCATCGGTGTGATGACCACAGGTATTTCTCTGGAACATTCTCTGAAGAGGAGAAAATTCGGGAATACCCTGCGTTTTTTAGAAAATACCCATATCTTCCCGCAACAGCTTTCCCTGCTCACCCATGATATTTTGCGGAAGAGGATTTATGTGAGCCCGCTTACAGAGGAAAAATACCAGGATATTTATTCTTTGCCGATTCCACAGACTGCTTATGAATCTGCCCTGCACCAGGGAATAGATGCTTTACAGGTTAGTAAAGAAGCGTTGAAACACAGGGAACTCCCTTTTTTTCATGAAGGCCGATCCGGCGTTATAGACGACCAAAGCCTGTTTGTGTCTCAGTTTAACAGTCGCTATATGTTGTGGTCTTCCACAGCGATTCCCAAAGACTCAGCCAAGACGCTTTTCTGGGAAAGTGGTTTTCTCTACAGGCTGCTTGTCTTTGCTGTTGGTGCGTTTATTTACACCTTATTTTTTCTTCTTGTTCTGAAAAAGGAAAAGGAGAAGATTGATGAACTGGCCTATCAGGCTGCACATGATTCCTTGACAGATCTCCTGAATCGTTCTGCTCTTCATGAGATTTCCGGAAAATGGACTGGCCCGAACGCGCGTCCATTCAGCCTGCTTTTTATTGATTTGGATAATTTTAAGCATATTAACGATACGTTTGGACATGCTTGTGGTGATAATGTCCTGATTGAAGTTGCTAGGCGTATCAAAAATTTTGTCCCTCATGAATCTGAGGTGATACGAATGGCAAGTGATGAATTTGCTGTTTTTGTGGCAACAAAGAATGTCCCCTCAATAGGCGAGTTCAGCATGAGCATCATTCAAAAGATAGCAGCCCCCTATGAGATTTCTGACATGAAACTGCGTGTCGGAGCCAGCGTTGGTATTTCGCAATATCCACGGGACGGACTTTCTGTGGAACAGCTCATGGTTGCGGCTGATCTGGCTATGTATAATGCCAAGAAACAGCGCAACAGCTATGCATTTTATAATAATGAGCTCCGGGAGAGGATGCACCGTAAAACATCCATTGAGAATCATCTTCGTAACGCTTTGGAAGGCGATGAGATCTACATGGTCTTTCAGCCCCAGGTTGCTGCTGATGGTTCCCTATGTGGTGCAGAGGCCCTGATACGCTGGGAAAATGAAGCACTTGGCACAGTCCCTCCTGCCCATTTTATCAGCATTGCAGAAGAGGTCGGTTTGATGTCTTCTCTGGGGCCATTGATTCTTCAACGTACATGTTTTGAATTTAGTCGGATCATAGAAAAAGGCGGCAGGGTTGCGGAAAATCTTTCCCTTTCTATCAATATTTCAGTAAAGCAGATGGTTGAAAAGGGGTTTAAAGAGCAGTTGTTACAAGCCGTTGATGCAGCACCTCACCTGCAACGGGTAAATGTTACTGTTGAAATAACAGAATCTCTTTTTATTGATGAAATAGAATATGTACAGCCCCTTTTACAGGAAATTCGTGATACAGGTATAACAATTTCTCTGGATGATTTTGGGACTGGTTATTCTTCGCTGAGTATATTACGGACCCTGCCTATTGACGAGTTGAAGATTGATATGAGTTTTGTGAACAATATCATCAACAATAAGCAGGATTCAAAAATGATTCATTCCATCATTGATATGGGCCATAAAATGAATATGAAGGTCCTTGCTGAAGGGGTGGAGACCAGAGAACAGCTTGTTATGCTGGATAGTTATGGCTGTGATTTTTATCAGGGATTTTATTTTTCCCGTCCTCTGCGTCCAGATGATTTTCTTGCATTTCTCCAAAAACACCCACCCCGCAGTGACACTGAAGAGCTTGATAAAAATTTTACTTGAAGGCATTACTTGACGAACCGGGCTGATTCAAATAAGAATGTTCAGCGCATACAGTTAGCGCATGCATTTCAGGGAAGATGTGTTATCCCCATACCCTATAACTTCCATCCCATCCATCCGGGATGGAACAAGATGAAAATAACTTTTTCTATACGAGGTACATCATGGAAGAATTAACAGCATTAACCGAATATCCTTTTTTATTCGGTCTGGTTATCGGACTTATTGCAGCCTTGGTTTTCTGGGTTCGCTCTGTGCTCAAGACACAGAAACTCAATAAGGAAATCAAGAAACTGCGTGAGCACTTACACACCAAGTTCGAGATTGAATCTGAGGATAATGAACGCCGCAAAGGAGAACTGACCCAGATGCGACAGGAGCGGGATAATCTCCGCAATATGATTCAGGTGCTGAACCAGAAACCAAGCAAACAGGAAATCCGTCAGACCCAGATTTATCAAAAGGCCATTGAGACCATGTTTGAGAAATCTCCTGGTTTTGCCCCGGCCTGGCAGATCACCCTGAAAGAGGCAGAAGAAGAGATGCGCAACGCGGAAAAAGGTATTTTGCCCTTTTTTAAGCGCATGACCGGATCTTCTCCAGCATCCTATTCAGCGTCCTCAGCAGAAGAGAAAAAGCCCCGCAATCGTCATCTGGAACTTGAAGATCCAGACAATCTGTAAGAATTTTTAAAATAAACCTCCCGTTGCCGATGCGGTAATTGATACGATACTGTAGAGGCAGACCTGTGTGTCTGCCCGGCATAACAGGGCGAAGGCAGAGGTTCATCCCTACAGCATGTGCTGAAAAAGGGGCATTTATTTTTTTGGGAATTCCCTAATTACTGTGTAAAGGAGTACCTCAATCTTGTCACAACCAATCAACACCCTGGCTGGTAGCGGACTGATCCTGGTTCGGCCTAAATACCCGGAAAATATAGGGGCTTCAGCCAGGATCGCCTGTAACTTCGGAATCGAAAAGATTTCAGTTGTTGCTGAGGAAGCACCGGATCAGGAGCGGATGCGCAAGATGGCGACCCATAAGGCGGCCCATCTTATCCATGATCTCCAACTTGTCAAGACGACGCAAGAGGCGGCAACACCCTATCATTTTATTGTCGGTACCACAGCACGACAGGGCAAACACCGGGTCTTGGAACAGGAACCCTATGCGATCATGCAGGAACTGGCACCCTTGGCTGCCAATCATCGCCTTGCCATGATGTTTGGGCCGGAAAACAGCGGCCTGACCAATGAGGACCTGGATCTCTGTCAGTTCACCTCCACCATTCCCACAGCGGATTTTTCTTCGCTCAATCTGGCCCAGGCCGTGGCTATCCATTGCTATGAGCTATCCATGGCGATTCACCGACTGGACGTGCCTTCTGAACCGGAAGGCGAAAGCCTCTATGCTAATTCCTACGACCTGGAAGGGATGTACGAGCATATTGAAGAGGCCCTGACCAAAATCACCTTTATCCGCCATACCAACAAGACCTATTGGATGCGCAATATCCGCCAGTTTCTCAGCCGCACCAAGATCAAAAAGAAAGAAGCCAGCCTGATTCGCGGGGTGTGTCGGAAGTTTCTCTGGCATAGCGGGCAGGAAGGGGAGCGGGAAGAAAGGTTCATACAAGGAGGAGACAGTTCATGATCGTATCTCGTCTCAGGTTGAAGAACTGGCGCAATTTTTCAGAGATGGATATTCCTCTCCGACAACGGCAGTTCATTGTTGGCCCCAATGGCTCGGGTAAGTCGAATCTGCTGGATGTGTTCCGTTTTTTACGGGATATTGCCAAATCTGAAGGCGGCGGTTTTCAGAAAGCAGTCAAAAATCGTGGCGGCCTATCAAAACTCCGTTGCCTTTCCGCCCAACGCGATCCTGAGATCATCGTTGATGTTGAGCTTGCCGAGGCAATGGATACAGAACCGGTTTGGCGTTACGCCCTTGGGATTGATCGTGAAAGACCAGGAAGCAGGCAGCTCTGTCTCTCCTTTGAAAAGGTCTGGAAAAAGAGCAAACTTATTCTTGATAGACCTAATCAAGAGGATGGGAAAGATCCTGAACGATTACAACAGACCTTCCTGGAACAAATAAATACCAATGCCGAATTTCGGGAGATTGCCCGTTTTTTTGATGCGATAAGCTATATTCACCTTATCCCGCAATTGTTACGCCATGTTGAATTTATTCAGGGAGGCATTATTGAAGATGATCCGTTCGGCCAAGGGCTTCTGATTAAAATTGCCAAAACTGCGACCCATACCCGAACATCACGGCTGAATAAAATCGAAAAAGCTCTGAAAATCGCTGTCCCTCAACTTCAGCAACTTCGCTTTGAAAGAGATGAGGATACCGGACAACCCCATCTTGCGGCCCTATATACCCATTGGCGTTCCAATGGAGTGCGTCAACGGGAAGACCAGTTTTCGGACGGCACCCTACGTCTTATTGGCCTGCTCTGGGCCTTGTTGGACAGCGACTCTCTGCTTCTTCTGGAGGAGCCAGAACTCTCTCTGAACAGTGGAATCGTCCAGCATTTTGCCCCGCTGATTTACCGGATGCAACGGCAAGGTAAACGTCAGGTACTCATCAGTACGCATAGCGAGTCCTTATTGAGTGATACAGGGATTGACGGCAGGGAAGTTCTTCTGCTCAGTCCGGGGCAGGAGGGATCAGGCACTGAAATAGCCGCTGATATTGATGATGTCAGACCCCTGTTGGAAGCGGGCCTGTCTGTTGGGGAAGTTGTTTTGTCGAAAAATACGCCGCAGAATATAGGGCAGTTGGACTTGTTTGAATGAAGGAAATATACATCACCCTGGCTGTGGAGGATTATTTGAGCGAGGCAGTGGCCCGAAAACTGCTTGAACAGGTGAATCCGAATTATCGGGTCAGTCAATGCCTGTGTAAAGGTGGACATGGGTATTTGCAGGCAAAGATAAACAGTTTCAATCAAGCTGCACAGTTTCTGCCATTTTTCGTTCTCACGGATCAGGACAGAGGCTGTCCGCCTGGAAAAAAATCTCAATGGCTCAAGCAGAAGGCAAACAGGTATTTCATTTTTCGGATTGCAGTAATGGAGGTGGAGTCCTGGGTAATGGCTCATCGTGAAGCATTTGCCGAGTTCATCGGAGTTTCGTTGGATCGTGTGCCCAGGAAACCGGATGAACTTGATGACCCAAAACGTTTTCTCCTTGCCTTGGCAGTCCGTTCGCGTTTTTCTCGTCTACGGGCCGATCTGGTTCCCGCCTTCGGCTCAACCGCTACTGTCGGGCCGGATTACAATAATCGACTATCGGGATTTATCCGAACCCACTGGAATGTCTTTGAGGCGGAGAAAAATTCAGAAAGTCTGCGTCGGGCTGTTGTACGCATCCGCGAACTGGCAGAACTGCTGCACAACAAGAAATAACATTCTGTCATAAAAACAAAAAGTATGAATCAACACCCGTAGCGGGCATAAAAAAACGAAATGAATAACTCCTCAGTAATTCGCATTATTGCCTCAGAAAAGAACCGAATCGAAGGCGAGGCAGTGCAACAACTGGAGCAGGTGGCCCAGCTGCCAGGCATGCACACAGTTATTGGTCTTCCTGATCTCCATCCTGGCAAAGGTGGCCCCATTGGTGGGGCTTTTTTCAGTCAGGGTATCCTGTATCCCTATCTTATCGGCAATGATATCGGTTGCGGAATGGGGCTTTGGCAGACCGATCTCAAACAGAGAAAGGCCAAGCGGGATCGTTGGGTGAAAAAGCTGCATGGTCTGGAGGAGCCTTGGCAAGGTGATCCTACGCCTTGGCTGGTTCAGGAAGGAATTGCTCCAAGTGCCTGGGATGCTGCTCTGGGAACCATTGGCGGGGGCAATCATTTTGCTGAGTTACAGGCTATCTCCTCTGTTGAGGATGAAGAGATCTTTAGCCAAGCTGGATTGGAAAAGAAAAATCTCTTTCTGCTGGTTCATAGTGGTTCCCGAGGGCTGGGACAGCACATTCTCACCAACCATATTGAACAGTACAGGAATAATGGGCTGGAAGCGGGGAGCGAAGCAGCAGCGGCCTATCTGGAACAGCATAATCATGCGTTGAGCTGGGGCCATCTGAACCGGGAAATTATTGCTGATCGCTTTCTCAATATGCTGGGAACAGAAGGGGAGCGTATTCTGGACCGGTGCCATAACAGCCTGACATCTCTCAAGCTGGATGATGTTTCCGGGTGGCTGCATCGGAAAGGAGCTGCGCCTTCTGATGAAGGACTGCTGATTATTCCCGGATCGCGCGGAAGCCACACTTATCTGGTTCAGCCAACAGGCAATCAGGAGGAAAATTGTTTTTCGCTGGCCCACGGTGCAGGACGCAAGTGGAAAAGGAGTGGTACCCGCAGCAGGCTCAAGGACAAATACACTTGCGAGTCCTTATTGCAGACAAGCTTTGGGAGTCGGGTGATCTGCGAGGATCGGAATTTGCTTTATGAAGAAGCTCCTCAGGCCTATAAGAATATCTCGGTCATTGTGCAGAGTTTGCAGGATGCAGGCATGCTCAAGGTGGTTGCTGTGCAGCAATTCCCGGACACGACAACGATATACGCCTGTTGAGCATTTTTGCTCTCTCTGGAGAGACTCAGGCGTTCTTCCCTATAGCAATGTGACTATTTTCCTGGCCGTCCAGCTAACTTTCTCTTCA
>NZ_JALAAI010000033.1:0-30399 GCF_052785085.1 Candidatus Electrothrix sp. | reverse complement strand
GATTTGCTGTCCTGAGTTTGAAAGATTGATTTAGGGTAATGTTAATTCCATAAATTGATCCTGATGTCTTGCAAAAACAGAGCAACAGCCAAAAAAAAATACATTCCTACTTTTTGGGAATGCTCCCGGCGCATCTCAATCCCGTTCAGATTACCCAGAATCGTCAGTCTGTCCCGACATATGGCCTTTAACTGAGCTAAATCATCCAGAATACTCACGCCGATTATTGAGGTGCCTGTGGCGATAACCTTTTCAATAACCGGCAGGGTGGCTGCTGTTGCCATGTGGACCGCTGATGGGCTGTTGATTCGGGCCAAAGTCTCCCGTGCTATTCGAAATCCTTGCTCAAGCTGCTTTCCTCCTGTCATAGTAGAGGAAAGCAGGGCGTCAAAATAACAGACAGCGGTTGCTCCGGCCTGGACCTGGGCATTGGCCCAGGCAATACAGAACTCCTGATTCACTCGCATAAGTCGATCGAATACATCAGGTCGCTCATGCATCAACTCAATATAGGCGGCAAAGCCCATCTGCATAACGGGCAGAGCAAAAGGAGAAACCGCTATACCCATAATCGGTACTGTATCTCCCACCTTTTCTTTGAGCATCCCGAGACTGTCCAGCATCCTGACCAGAGAAGGCACGCGAGTTATTTCCGGTACCTCCAGGGAGCGAATATCTTTTTCCGTTCTAATAACCGGTTCGCCGCTGTTCGGATCACCGTCCTCATACCAGATGACCTCTCCGCCGAATGCCTCCAGAATTGCGGCAGCGGCACTAAAAGCATTGACAGTATCATGCCGATATTTCTTCAGCATCCGCATCTGCCCTTCCACCACATATTCGGCCTTGGAAAAATACTCTCTGATCCCCAGACCCAGTTCTTTGGCCCCGTGTATGGTCAACATGAAAGAAAGGGGCACCCTGTCCGGCTCTTTATGGGCTAAGGCCGTCAGGACGCGTTCCATTGAAGTCATTGTTTTTTTCTTTCTGATTTTTGCGTTGCCAATCATGTTATTGACTCTCTTTGCACATAGGAGGAGATCGCAGCAACAGCCTCTGTCGCATTCGCACCCATAGCATCAGCACCCACCTCCTGCCAAAGAAGGGGGTCAAAACGAAACGGTGCCCCGCCCACAACAATCAGAGGGAAACAAGCGGCCTGATCAAGTAATCGTCTGACTTCCTTAATCTGGAGTGCAGAGCGAAGCATGAGAGCTGAAATAAGCACTATTTCTATGTTGTCATCAATAATTGCCCTGACAAGCTCTTCAAGCGTGACCCGACCGTAATCCTGAAAGACATAACCCCCAGCCCGCAAACAGGAGGAGATAATAATCTTACCCAGAAGATGATAGTCTTCAAGAGTGGCAATGGCCATAGGCGGGTGCCTGGAATGTTCCGGCAAAGCAGGTGGCGGAACATGAGACATCAGCTCTTCACAGATTCTGCTGCTCATATATACCTGGGCCAGGGCAATTGTTCCTTCTTCCCATCCCTTGCCGATTATATCCAAAGCCGGCAGAATGAGCTGATCAACAGTCTGGGGCATAGTCCCTTGTTCCTGGACTGCGTTGAATATCTGTTCTGCTCCTAATCGATCAATCCTGACAAGTTTATCAACAAATTTTGAAACTTCCCTGTATTCCGATATCATTATTCAACATTCCCGAAAAAAATGTCTGTTCAGCGATGGTGCCACAAAGTGCGAGCATTTTTTGTACTCAATGTACAATTTTTTAAACCCAACCATATTATACGGACATCTCAGGACTGTCAACTAAGGAAAATAATATTTCTTCATAAAGTTCTGTGTGTTCGCCCCGTTTATGTTGAGCAGACACGCAGGTCTGGCCCAGCAGTTCAGCATCAAAACGATGAGTTAGTGCCTTACTCGTGAACTTCCGCTATAAAAAACAAGAACATCAGCTGACGATTTTAAAAAGACTTCCAATGAATGCCGACAACAGCGCATTCAGGGCGTTGGTCAACCTTCATCCCTTTGGTCCCCTGTTCAAAAGCCTACCCTTCTATATACTAAAAGGTCTCCCTTTTGAGATGTAAACCCCTCCCTTTTGATATATAGAAGGGAGGGTTTTTGATAGGTAGAACCCAGGGCTTTTGACAGGCAAACCCTATGCCTTTTGACAGGCAAAACCTATGCCTTTTGGAAGACAAAACCTATGCTGTTTTTCAGACGGTTGAGGCGGGGGCTATCGGATACGGGCGATCAGCCTGCTTTAGTGGGTAAATGCCCCATTGATGGACAGCCTCGGCAATTGCCAGCAGCACCTCTTCATCGACCTGCCAGGGAATCTCGCCATGATTATCAGCCAGGATAAATCCGCCCCCAGCACCGGCCTTGCTTATGGCTTCTTTAACCTTGTCATTGGCCTGTTGCGGGGTCCAGCGGCGCATTTCAACGCCATTCAGATTACCCAACACAGTCATCCTGCCTTGGCAGGCAGCTTTCACCTCCCTGATGTCTTCACTGGTACTCACACCAAGGGCTGCCGAGCCTGTGGCAATGATTTGATCAACAACAGACAGGGTCTTGCCTGAGGCCAAGTGGATAGCTGTGGGAGATTGAATCTGCGCCAGGGTTTGGCATGTTATCCTGAAACCTGCTGCAAGATGCTCACCCGGTGCGGTCATGGTTGGCGAGGTCAAGGGATCAAAATAACAGATGGCTGTTGCACCGGCCCGAATTTGGGCGTTGGCCCAGGCAACACAGAATTCCTGGTTGATCTTCATGAGATGTTGAAAAAGATCAGGCTGCTCATACATCAAGTCAATATAGGCAGAAAAGCCCATCTGCATGACTGGCAGGGAAAAAGGAGAGATGACTGTACCGATAACCGGTACCTCTCCTTGGGCATTTTCTACAAGCCCTTCAATAATATGCAACATTCTGACAAGGCAGGGTGTGCTGTCTATGTCTGGAATCTGTAAAGAAAGAATATCCTGTTCTGTTGTGATAATGGGTTCGCCGCTGTTAGGCGGGCCATCCTCAAACCAGATAACCTCGCCACCAAAGGCTTCCACCTCCATTGCTGCGTAACAAAAGGGGTTCAGGCAGTCGTGACCATACTTCCGCCGCATGCGCAACTGACCTTCGACCACGTACTCAGCCTTGGAAAAATACTCCTGAATACTCATACCTAATTCTCTGGCACCGTGCATGGTCAGAAGTAAAAAATAAGGCACCCGATCCGGTTCCTGGTGACTCAGGGTTGTGAGTACACGCTCCATAGAGGTCATGCTCATACGTTGCTGTTTATCAGTCATTTCATTTTCCTATTTATCAACATAGTACCAACACAGCGTTCATGTTTTTTACCTCTTCCCAGAGGGAGAGGTGAGAGTGACTCTTTATTGACGATACCCAATAGCCCGAAACAACCAGAAGTCCTTACCAAGAATATCAAACAATAAGGGCATAATCTGCTCCGGTTCTGCATGGAGATCATGATTCTGGATATCTGAGATAAGCTGATAGATCAGCTCAAAATGGATCCTTTTCGAGCGATCTAAATGCACATACGCGCCGTTAGCAGTATTTTCGAGTTTTTCTATCTCCTGCAACCCCACCTTTCCCTTTATTTCTGGTTCACGGGTGTCTCGAAATAAAGCAAATTTTACATCCTTGTGAACAACCACCAGTTGGTTGAAATTTTTAATTCTATGGGCAAAGGAATAGGCATCAGTATTTAAAAACGCCACAGCTGATTTTTTCTGCTCATTTTCCTGCTTACTGTGAATAACCACATGCTCAGGCAGCTTCCGCTTACCAAGATGCAGAAAATCCTGACGAAAGCCATAACAGGGTTGCAAGGCATCAAGGATCAGGCGCAGCTTGCCCAGGTCATCAGTATCGCTGATTATAGTTTTCCTGTCATATGCAGCATCCAGCTGTTGCTGCTTTTGTTCAATATAGGTTGCCACCTCCTGAGAAACAGGCTCAATTGGTTGAACGGTCTTTTTTTCTTCCAGGTTCAAGTGCTGACGCAATGCAGTAATTTCCTGCCAGAGATCCTGCATAGTCTGTTCCACCCGTGCCTCAAAACTCAGGGTTGTGGTGGGCAAAGGAACATCTTCTATCTTATAGCGGTAATAATCTGCTGCACAGTTGAGCACAGCCCGGATAGAACGATGGCTGAGGACGTTCTCTAATTCATCTGACTCAAACAAGGCCTCGCAGTCCAGATCAACCTGAGCCAGCTTCAGGTCCAACATTTTTGCCAATACCTCTTTGTCTGGCAATTCCAGAGGAATCTGATACTGGCCCATCCGTTCTGTCACTGCGGCATCAAAGATTTGGCGAAAATAACGCCAGCGGTCAGGAAAAAGATTAAACAGCATCAGACAATTGGGTACATGAGTGAACAACTCCTTGACAGCCTCCCCAAAACGCACCAACAAAGTCTCATTATATTTGAGTCCTTCCAGTTGATCAAACACTATAATCAAAGGCTCATCTTCTACTGAGAGCCTGCCAAAGACCATCATGGCCTGAAGGGAAAAATCTTCTCTGGTCAGGTCATCTGCCCAGTTGTCCAGCCTGACTTCCTGAAGTTCGTTCTCCAGCAGTTGCTGACCAGCCAACCACCGCCGAACCAGTTCCTTTTTTTGGGGATCAGAATAGCGGCAGTAGCGAATCAAGCCGGTAACAATCTTGCTGGCATAATCGCTGAGGCCGTATTTTTCCTGCCACCATTGCAGGGTTCGTCGCTCAATCTGATCCCAATTCGTTCGTTTGCGTTGCGAGCCTTCCTGGCCCAACACAGAATAAATATTCAATTGGTCCTGGGACAGGTCATGAAGAATCCCCTGTTCTTTTTTGGTCAGTTTCGGCCGGGCCTGCAAATACTCAATAACAATTTTTGCAAAACTGCGGCCCAGGAGATATTCCAGCTGGGAATACTCGGTATCAGGAATCGGCTCAATAAAGGATTCCAGCATCCGACTATAAACATGATAAAAAACCGCTTGTTCATGATTGGGCTGGCGGATAAAAAAGAGGCGATTGGTCTTCAGAGTCTGGCGGGCCAGCCGCATCATCAAATGAGTTTTGCCATTGCCTGCCACACCCAGCACGACCGCGCCCCGGCTTTGCTGATTGGGGTCGGCCTTGATTTCTTCGATCAGGGCAGTGATACGAACATAGGCATCATGGTGGACATCATCCAGGTCTACATGCTGCTGAAACGGGCTGTCAACCCGGGTATTACTAAAGGGATTCGTATGTTTTGCTTTGTTCTTACTGTGTATCTTGTGCTGCATCTTGCGATAAAGTTGAAAGGTGAACAGGGCATCATAACGGGCATTGTGGGCAGCCTGTGTATTAAAATACCGTTGTTTTACCTTGAGGTGCAAGGATTTACTGAGATGTTCCAGAGAATAGGAGGGCAGAGCAGGGAAACAATGCCTTGCCATCTCCCAGGTGCAGAGGAAACGAAAGCCTGGCCAGGACAGACCAGCAGCAGCAAAACTCTTGCGCAGAATCTGCGCATCATGGTCAGCATAATGGCAGACAATGCTCTTTTGTTGCGCAAGTTCGGTGAACCGATGCAGTAATTCAGCAAGCGGGTAGAGGTCATGCCCGACCTGGTGTCCCTTGACAAAGCCTTCAAAGAGCAGGTTGCCTTGGGCATCAAGAATAGCGATTTCGTCAAGGACAGACTGTCCCTCAGTGTCAACAACAATAAAATCAGAGAAAGAACGCATGGGTATAATTATCAAATATCGACAAGCTATTGTTGCTTTATCTTTACAAACATGTTTTGTATATTTTTTACACAGACTATAAACAGCACAGGCAACCTTAACAATACATCCTTGACACTATGAAGAGCAAAGAAACACAACAAAACCGTATCAACGAGTTAAGAGTTAAAATTTATTATACTGAAACACTCCTGGATAATTATAAAGATACCCACCCAGGTCTTTATATGACAAATTCTTATTATTTGGAAAAGTTGCAAAATGAGCTGAAAGAACTGGAGAAATCATGCGTAGATATGATCAATGATAATCAGCGTAAATTTTCCCGGATAAAAGTTCAAGGGGCTGTACGCCTTGATTTTGGATCAAAAAAATATCAGGGGGGGCTTGATAACCTCAGCCTATGTGGCTCCTTTGTTACGGGCGTATTTAAACAATCAAACGGCAATATTTGCAAAATAGAATTCAAAGAGTCTGCTTCGGATACAAAGATTGCTGCCCGCGCCATCGGCTCAATAGTCAGGGCCAGCAACAGCGGCGTTGCCATTGAGTTTATTGCAATGAAACCAGAGAGCTATAATTGGCTGGAAACAAAATTATTAACAAAGGCTGATGATCCTTCGATTTTAGAAGATGAAATTTTTCAACGGAGTATTTATGAATTTGACAATGACCTCGTATACAGCAATACATTTCATTGTAAGAAAAACAAACTGCAAAAATTGCTTGATCTTCCTTAACAGGTAATACTGCTCTTAATAACCCCCTACCCCACAAACAACCGTTCCACCACCTCATGCACAGTACGGACCGGATGCACCTGAATCCCTTTGGCTGCTCCGGCCTCCAGTTGGCGAGAGCTGGAATCCGGCATGAGAAAAGTCTTAAAGCCCAAACGCTGGGCCTCACGGAGACGCAACTCCATCTGGCCTACAGCGCGAATTTCTCCGGCCAGACCAACCTCGCCGCAGACCACGGTGGTGGGCTCAACCACCTTTTCATAGAGGCTGGAAAGCAGAGCCACGATCACGCCTAAATCCAGGGCTGGTTCATCAATGCGGATGCCACCGACAATATTGAGAAAGATATCATGATCAAACAGGGTGACTCCGATCTTCTTTTCCAGAACAGCAGTGAGCAGGGCCAAGCGTTGAGGGTCAGCACCGATAGCGGTCCGGCGGGCTGTTCCCAGGCTGGACGGACTAACCAGGGCCTGCACTTCCACCAGAATGGGGCGGGTGCCCTCAATACTGGGCATGACCACAGAGCCAGGCACATTCACCGGGCGTTCGGCAAGGAACAGGGCCGAGGGATTATCCACCTCAGCAAGGCCGCTTTCCTTCATCTCAAACACGCCGATCTCGTTGGTGGAACCAAAGCGGTTTTTCACGGTGCGCAACACCCGGAAGACCTGACCGCTGTCGCCCTCAAAATAAAGGACCGTGTCCACCATATGCTCCAGGACCCGGGGGCCAGCAATAGAGCCGTCCTTGGTCACATGACCGATCAGAATAATAGGCAGATCAGTGCGCTTGGCCAGATGAACAAACAAGGAGGCGGATTCCCGTACCTGGGTAACAGAACCCGGCGCAGAGGTCACCTCTTCGCTGAACATGGTCTGAATGGAATCCACAGCCAGAAAGGCAGGCCGCACCTCATTACTCAGACCAATGATAGCCTGGACGGAGTTTTCCGCTGCCAGAAAAATATGTTCACTGCGCACGTTCAGTCGTTCTGCCCGCATCCGAATCTGGCCTACTGATTCCTCTCCACTGGCATAGAGCACCTTATGCTTTTGCCCGGCCAGGGCTGCCAGCAGCTGAAGGATCAGAGTGGATTTGCCAATGCCGGGATCTCCGCCGATCAGCACCATGGAACCAGGCACGATACCACCGCCCAAGGTGCGGTCCAGCTCGCTGATTCCGGTGACCAAGCGAACCGGTTCTTCACCGCCCTCTCCGGTCAAAGGAAAGACCTCTGCTGTTGTCCGACCTGTTCGACCAGTACGGAGCTTCTGCTTTATCTGTTCGTTCAGACTGTCCCATTCACCGCATTCCGGGCAACGACCCAGCCATTTCCGGCTTTCATAGCCGCAGGCAGTGCAGAGATAGACTTTTTGTTCTTTAGGGGGCATGGATACTATTTATAACATAAAGGCTAGAAAATGCGAACCTTGAAAAAGAGCCTTTTTAAGGCAGACTGAAGAAAAAACCACTTTTTTATCTGCACAGAGTGGATAATTTCTCATTTTCCTTGACATCAAATCCGTTCCTTGGTAATTGACATAACGTTTTAAATATTCATGCGGTTGCAGTGTTGCCGCTGGTGAATTGTTGAAACAGCAAAACAGCACGCATAAAATTTGCAGGCGCGTAGCTCAGTGGGAGAGCGCTACCTTGACATGGTAGAAGTCGGCGGTTCGAAACCGCCCGTGCCTACCAATTTACAGAAAGGCTAAGGGTTGGCGAGAAGATCACCGACTTATTAGCCTTTCCTTTTTTATATTTTGTTGTCCCGCCCCAAAGGGCAGGATGAGAATTATTCAGCAGGCTTTCTGAGTAGATAGCATGAGCGATATATCCATATCCATATCCATAGCCGGAGAAGAAGCCAGAACGGTTGCTGCCGGTATTTCAGCGCAGGAGGCATTAAAAGAACTGCTCTCCAAAAAACAGCGTAAACAGGCAATCGCAGCGTTGTGCAACGGAGAACTCACAGACTTGTCAACGCCCTTGCAGGCTGATACGGTGATTGAACCTGTTCTGGCCAGCTCTGATGAAGGTTTGCATATTCTTCGCCATTCCTCAGCCCATATTATGGCCCAGGCCGTAAAAGAACTCTATGGGCAGGATGTGAAGGTGGCTATCGGGCCAGCTATTGAAGACGGGTACTATTATGATTTTGATCGTGATACCGCCTTTACCCCGGATGATTTTACCGCCATTGAAGAGCGGATGGCGGCCATTGTTAAAGCACGTCTGCCGTTTGAGCGACGGGTAATGCCGGTGGCTGAGGCCATTGCTTTTTTTACAGAGCAGGGTGAAATGTATAAGGTGGAGCTGCTCAAAGATCTGGAAAAAGAGGGCAAAGAAAGCGTTTCACTGTATCAGCAAGGTGATTTTATAGATCTCTGTCGAGGGCCACATATTCCAGACACATCCTGGATGAAGAGTTTTAAGCTGCTACGGGTAGCTGGCTCGTATTGGCGTGGGGATGAAAAAAGCCCCATGCTGACAAGAATTTACGGCACAGCCTTTTTTGACAAAAAAGATCTGAAAAAGTATCTTAACCGTCTTGAAGAAGCCAAGAAACGTGATCATCGTAAATTAGGCAAGCAGCTTGGCCTTTTTACGATTCAGGATGAAGTTGGTCCAGGCTTGATCCTCTGGCAACCGCGTGGTGCTCTGCTCCGTAAGTTAATTGAGGATTATTGGAAGGATGCCCATTATAAGCATGGGTATGATTTGCTGTACACGCCCCATATTGCCCGCCAGGATCTCTGGAAAACTTCCGGACACCTTGATTTCTATAGCGAGAATATGTATTCTGCTATGGAGATTGATGAGGTTGCCTATCAGCTCAAGCCCATGAATTGCCCCTTTCATATCGGGGTCTATAATGCTACCAAGCATAGCTATCGCGAATTTCCTGTCCGGTGGTGTGAGTTAGGTACCGTCTATCGCTATGAGCGCACCGGAGCCCTCCACGGCCTGATGCGGGTGCGTGGCTTTACTCAGGATGATGCTCATATCTTTTGCCGTCCTGATCAGCTTGAGGAAGAAATTTTTAACATCATAGATCTCAATCTCCAGGTGCTCAAGACCTTTGGTTTTGTTGATTATGATGTGTATCTATCCACCAAACCGGAAAAATATGTAGGCAGTGATGAACATTGGGATCTTTCCACCAAGGCCCTGCAACAGGCAATGGACAAGAAAGGCCTTGCTTACGAGATAGATCCAGGAGAAGGAGTTTTTTACGGTCCCAAAATTGATATCAAAATTAAGGACCAGTTGGGCCGGTCCTGGCAGTGTTCCACCATTCAGGTTGACTTTAATCTTCCTGAGCGTTTCGGCATGACCTACACAGGTCAGGATGGCAATGAGCATCAGCCGATTATGATCCATCGTGCGTTGATGGGTTCCCTTGAGCGCTTTATCGGCGTATTGATTGAACATTACGCTGGAGCCTTTCCCCTCTGGATGGCACCGGAGCAGGCAAGGATTTTAAATATAACCGACACCCAGGCCGAGTATTGTACACAGGTTTATGCAGAATTGCGTAAGGCCGGAGTTCGGGTTGAGCAGGATCTGCGAAATGAGAAACTCAATTATAAGATCCGGGAAGCCCAGATGATAAAGACACCGTATATGTTGATTATCGGTGATCGGGAAATGGAAGAAGGTACCGTGACCGTACGTAAGCGTAACGGTGACAACCTGCCCCCCATGACACCGCAGGAATTTGCGGGCTTGGTGAGCCAGGAGTGTGAACAGGGGATAGCCTGACAGGCTGTATAGGTATTGGATTAATCAGGAGGATCCGAACATTAAACGTAGAGGCAGAAAACTTCCGCAGAAGCAAGAGATTAAGGTTAAGGTCAACGATGCAATTCGTTATCCCGAGGTGCGATTGATCGGGGCTGAAGGTGAACAGATCGGTATTGTTTCTACTGCAAAGGCTCGTTATATTGCAGATGAGGCAGGACTTGATCTGGTTGAAGTCTCAGATAAGGCCAAACCTCCGGTTTGTCGGGTGATGAATTATGACAAATACCGGTATGAGCTGAAGAAAAAGCAGCAGGAAGCAAAGAAAAAGCAGACGACCATCGACACAAAAGAGATCAAATTTCGTCCTAAGACTGAGGAGCATGACCTGGATTTTAAGATCAAGAAGATACGAAAATTTCTTGAAAAGAAAAATAAGGTCAAAGTAACCATGCAGTTTCGCGGTCGGGAAATCATCTATGCTCAATCCGTTGGCATTGAAGCTATTCAAAAGATCGCTGATAATCTGCGTGAAGATTGCGTGATCCTGCAGGAGCCGAAAATGGAAGGGCGACAGCTTATTATGTTTGTCGGCCCGAAAACCTGATTCACCCAGAACGATCAAGAAAAGTATCAATTGAATGAGCCGCTGCAATGTTGTACAGGCTCTTGAACGATAAGGACAAATATCATGCCAAAGATGAAAACCAACCGGGGAGCGGCCAAGCGTTTTAAAGCAACTGGCTCCGGTAAGATTCGGAGAAGTAAGGCCTTTACCTCACATATTCTGACCAGTAAATCATCCAAGCGGAAACGGAATCTGCGTCAGAACGGATTGATTGATGCTGCTGACACCAAAGCAGTGAAGCGTATGCTGCCTTATTTCTAATCCAGAGAGATTCTGGTGTAGAATTGTAGGGGGGCAGACCTGCGTGCCTGCCCGGTGTACAAGGGCAAACACATAGGTTCGTCCCTACAGCACCCGAAATAATGGGTAGAATATTTCTTATTGAATCACTGAAAGATCAATTATTCGTAATACATGGAGTGCAAGGATGCCACGCGTAACACGCGGGTTTAAGGCCCGCCGCAGAAGAAATAAAGTTTTAAAATTAGCCAAGGGATATCGGGGCGGCAAGAGCCGTTTGTATCGCACAGCCACAGAGGCTGTTGATCGTGCCCTCTGCTATGCCTACCGGGACCGGAGAACCAATAAACGGAATTTCCGTCGTCTCTGGATTACCCGTATCAATGCAGCTGCTCAAATGAACAACACCAGCTACAGCAAGTTGATCCATGCTTTAAATAAAGCAGATATTGAACTTGATCGTAAGGTGCTGTCCAACCTCGCTATTGTTGATCCCAACGCATTTACCGAGGTTGTTAAAGCTGCTGGCCTTGAAACTGCTGCCTGTAACTGAGAGACAACGCATACAATGGAAAACAGACTGCAAAGCCTGAAAGCCGAAGCTGTCCAGGCTTTGTCTGCCATCAATGGTCAGCAGGACCTGGAAGCATTCCGGGTGAAATTCCTTGGCCGTAAAGGTCTTCTTTCCTCTGTGATGAAGGAACTGAGTCAGGTGCCAAAGGAAGACCGGCCACGTCTTGGTCAGCTTGCCAATAGCGTAAAGAAAGCGGTGGAATCACTTTTTCTTGAGAAAAAGGAAGAGATCACAGCAGGTGAGCAGGCTCACGGGCCTGATGCTGTTGATCTCAGCCTGCCTGGTCGTTTTCTTCCAGCTGGTAAGCTGCATCCTGTCACTCAGGTGATGGAAGAAATCTGTTCTGTTTTTGAAGGCATGGGCTTTGCTGTTGCTGAAGGGCCGGATGTTGAAACGGATTATTACAACTTTGAGGCCCTGAATATCCCCAAGCATCATCCTGCCAGGGATATGCATGATACCTTTTACGTGTCAGACTCGCTGTTGCTCCGGACCCATACCTCGCCCATGCAGGCCAGGATTATGGAAAATCAGGATCCTCCTCTCCGTTATATTGCTCCGGGCAAGGTTTACCGTTGTGATTCTGATATCACCCATACCCCCATGTTTCATCAAGTTGAGGGGTTTCTGGTTGACCGTACAGTCTCCTTTGCTGATCTGAAAGGAGTGCTCACCACCTTTACCCGTCGTATCTTCAAAGGCGATCTGCCCCTCCGTTTTCGGCCCAGCTTTTTTCCTTTTACGGAACCCAGTGCAGAAGTAGATATTGCCTGTGTTATCTGTGAAGGTGCGGGCTGTCGAGTCTGCAAGCGAACCGGGTGGCTGGAAATTCTGGGAGCAGGCCTGATTGATCCAGAGGTGATGAAAATGGTTGGGTATGATCCTGATGAGTTTTCTGGCTTTGCCTTTGGCCTTGGCGTAGAACGGATTGCTATGTTAAAATTCGGCATTGATGATATTCGCCTGTATTACGAAAACGATCTCCGCTTTCTTCGGCAGTTCTAATACTCCTCCGTCTGTAACATAACTGTTACGCTGTTTTCTCAAACAGATGTATTCTTTTTATGATTTTTTCTTTTCTTGATAACGCGTTCGTTCCGATCTGTTTATACCAAGTGCTGAAATATGAGCGAAGACATACGATGGAAACAACGCTTTTCCAATTATCAAAAAGCGTTGAGGCAGCTACAAAAATTTATAGACAAAGGCGAGCTATCTGAACTTGAAGAGCAAGGCTTGATCAAATCTTTTGAATATACCTATGAACTTGCCTGGAATACGTTAAAGGATTTTCTTGAGTTCCAAGGACATTCCGATATTTTTGGTTCACGGGATGCTATTCGAAAAGCATTTCAGCTGGATATTATAGAAGACGGCGAAGTTTGGATGGATATGATTAAGAGCAGAAACAGGACATCGCACACCTATAATGAAGATACGGCAAAGGAAATAAGCAAAACAGTAATTTCCGTGTATTATCATGCTTTTCAAAAAATGAATGATAAGCTTGATTCATTAAAGGATAATGATCAGTAATTACGCATAACAACACAATGAAATATGGGCTTTCACGGAAAAATGTCGATAACATAAAAAGGGTATTCGCAAGATTCAAAGAAGTGAACCAGGCGATTTTATACGGTTCCCGTGCAAAAGGGAATTATAAACCAGGATCAGATATCGACATAGCCTTAAAAGGGGAAAAACTGAATTTACGTCTGCTCAATAAAATTGATTTTGATTTGGACGAACTTTTTTTACCGTACACATTTGATATTTCCATTTACGACCACATAAGCAATAAAGATTTAGTTGCGCATATTCAACGAGTCGGAAAAATTTTATATAAAAAGAACTCCGTACAACAGGATCATAAGTAACCCATGAAATTCACCCTTAGCTGGCTTGGTACGTATATTTCTCTTGACGGTCTGACTCCTGAACAGCTGGCGGAACGCCTGACTATGCTGGGTCTGGAAGTTGATGCGGTAGAGGAACTCTATGTCGGCCTTGATGCTATCCAGACAGCCAAAGTCCTTTCCGTGGACAAACACCCTAATGCTGATCGCCTGAGCCTTTGTGAAGTTGAGATCGGTGACAAGACCGTGCCCATTGTCTGTGGTGCCTCCAATGTACGGCCCGACTTGATAACAGCCATTGCCCGTCCTGGTGTAACCTTACCCGGTGGGATGAAAATCAAAAAGGCCAAGGTGCGGGGCGAGGTCTCAATGGGGATGCTCTGTTCCTGGCGGGAACTGGGCATTGGTGAGGAACATGCCGGTATTATTGAGCTGGATTCCACGCTGGCCTCTGGACAATCCCTGTCAGAGGTTCTGGAACTCTCTGACACCATGATTGAGATTGATCTCACGCCTAATCGCCCGGATTGCGCAGCGGTTCTTGGTATTGCCCGTGAGGTGGCTGGTTTTACCGGGCAAAAAGTACAACATCCTGTCTCATCATTACCTGAACTCACAGAATCAAGCACCGAGTTTACGGTCAAGATCAACGAACCAGAACTCTGCCCACGTTATGCTGCCTGTAAATTGACCAATGTTACGATTAAGCCTTCCCCGTGGTGGTTGCAACGCCAGCTGCTGGCAGTGGGCATGCGGCCTATTAATAATATTGTTGATATTACCAATTTCGTGATGCTGGAATACGGCCAGCCTCTTCACGCCTTTGATTTTCAAGAGCTTGCAGGAAGCACTATTGAGGTTCGTTGTCCGCACCCCGAGGAAACTACGTTTACAACTCTGGATGATACAGAGCGAACAACAGATCCTGAAATGTTGATGATCTGTGATGCTGACAAGCCTGTTGCTGTAGCTGGGGTCATGGGTGGTTTGCATTCGGAGGTCACAGAAAAAACAACAGAAATTCTCTTGGAGTCTGCTTGTTTTGACCCGATTTCTGTGCGTCGTACAGCTCGTAACCTCAACCTTTCCACCGAGGCCTCCTTTCGTTTTGAGCGAGGAGTGAACCCAGATGGCGTGACCGAGGCAATGGAGCGAGCTGTCCAGCTGATCTGTGAGCTGGGTGATGCTCAGGCTGGCAATGGTGTCGATCTTTATCCGGGTAAGAAAGCGTTGCTGCAACTGGATCTGCGGATTGAGCGGGTGAATACCCTGCTGGGAATTACGCTCACTGGACATGAAATAGCTGCTTATCTGCGCGGTATTGATTTTACCGTGGGCGCTGAAGAGAGTCCGGTGCTGGCTGTCACTGTTCCTGCCTTTCGGGTGGATATTGAGCGAGAAGTTGATCTGGTTGAAGAGTTGGCTCGCCTGGTGGGTTATAACGAGATTCCCACAACCCGCCCAGCCATTGCCATGGATTATCCCCAACACGATGCCTTGCGTATACTGCGAAAGGAGATTGCTGCTGTTTTGGCCAGTGCAGGTTTTTATGAGGCGATTAACTACTCCTTTGTCAGTGAAAAGCATGCAGAGATGCTGGACATTGGAGCGGATGATAGACGCAGAAGTTACGTGCGCCTGGTTAATCCGCTGACCGAGGATCAGGCTGTGATGCGAACCATGCTCCTGCCAGGTATTCTGGAAAACATCCGTCGTAATATCAATTTTCAACAATCTGATATTCGTCTTTTTGAGATCGGTAAGGTCTTTACCCAACAAGGGGAAATTGAGCAGCCCAATGAACGCTATCAGCTCTGTGCAGTTATCAGCGGTGCTCGTTATCCTGCCGCTTCTCCGCTTTATTTTTCTGAAGATCAGGCTGATATTTATGATATGAAAGGTGCTGTTCGTCGCCTGATTGAATCCTTACGTTTGCAAGGACGTTCTGGTGGCGATATTGAGTTTCAGGCTCTTGAAACAGCAGATAACGGATCAAATGCACCATATGCTGATATGAATTTTTCCCTTGCCATTATGGATGGACAAGATCAGCTTGGCCTGATTGGTCAATTGAGCAAAAAAGCAGCCCAGGCTTTTTCTATTAAGCAAGCTGTCTATTTTGTTGAGCTGGATTTGGATGCTCTGCTGGAGTTGCCCAAAAGCGAAAAAGCGTTTACCCCATTATCCCGTTACCCATCGGTGAAGCGAGATATTGCTTTACTGGTGCCGGAAAGCGTGGGTGCTGGGGAGTTGTTGCAGGAAATACGTGCCCATAAAAAACAACAGGTTGTTTATGCTGATATTTTTGATGTCTACAGTGGTAAGCCCATTGATGAAGGTATGAAAAGCGTTGCCTTAACTGTGACCTATCGTTCTGATGAAAAAACTCTGGATGATGCAACAGTTGATGGCTTTCATGAAAAAATAGTAAATGCACTGATGACCCGCTTTGGCGGACGATATCGGGAAGGAAGAGAGTCATGAAAAAAGAAACACCAAGTAAATCCAACGAAAAGAAGGGCAATGTCACTCGAAAGGAGCTGGCTGCTGCAATTAACAAAGAGCTTGACCTGTCCCAGCGTAATTCTGCTGAACTGGTTGATACGATCTTTGCTTCTATGAAAAAAACTCTGGTCAGCGGGGAGTCGTTAAAACTGGTTCAGTTTGGCACCCTGACTGTACGTGATAAGTCTCCCCGTCGCGGTCGCAATCCCCGCACTGGCGAGTCTATGATGATCACCAAGCGAAAAATGGTTTCTTTCCGTCCCTCCAAACGCCTGCGTGAGATGCTGAATCAGTAAACTGGTTGCGTTAAACGCTATGTAGAGCAACTGCTTTGCCCTCCTTTACAAAGGGGAGGGCAAAGCAGTTTGATTCTTTTCAATTTTCCTTTCTGTTCATTAAGAGAGGCCTATCTGTATTTTCCTCACGCCGCTCTCCTTGACCACCCGAATGAATGATATCTTTATACATTGAACGCCTCGATATCAATGTACAAAGAATTTTCATTTTCTTTCTTCTGCTGTATACTTTCAGAATACTGCTGTGTATGCACCTTTTTTTTGAGCTGACAAGGGAAAAATCAACTGTGCAAAGCGTAAAAATTGATTATACTTCCCGGTTTCATACGATGTTGTCACAGGACAAAAGATTTTGGAGCCTGTTAAGGGATAGACAAGATACATTTATGGGAGAATATTATGGAAAGTGAGGTTGTAGAGCAGGCAAAAGAAGAGATGGAGGAAAGGGTTGATGCCTTCAAGCGGGAGTTGACCAGGATTCGTACCGGTCGTGCTTCAAGAACCCTGCTGGATGGTATTAAAGTTGATGCCTATGGTTCCAGTATGCCTGTTGATCAGGTAGCGACGATCACTATTCCGGAAAGTCGAATGATTGTGATTCAGCCCTGGGATCCACAGATGCTGGCTGTGCTGGAAAAGGCCATCATGACCTCTGATATCGGCCTGAACCCAATGAATGACGGTAAGGTTATTCGAATGGAGATACCACAGCTTACTGAAGAACGGCGTAATGAGCTGGTCAAGCAGGTTAAAAAGATTGCTGAAGAATACAAGGTTGGTGTGCGGAATAGCCGCCGGGATGCCAATGATACCTTTAAGAAGCAGAAAAACGATAAAGAAATCACTGAAGACGATATGTTTCGCTACCAGGAAGAAGTGCAAAAGATCACAGATGAGTTTGTTGCTCGCATTGATGAGATAACTGCTGGTAAAGAAAAAGAGGTTATGGAGGTCTAACCTCTATGGGCATTATGCGTGAAATACAACACCTGGATCCGCTTCCCCGGCATGTGGCCATTATCATGGACGGTAATGGCCGCTGGGCTCAGCAGCGTCGCCGCCCCCGCCTTTTTGGTCATAAGGCCGGGGCTGATTCTGTGCGCGAGGCTGTGGAAACAGCTCGTAAGATCGGGATCCGGCACCTGACGCTGTATGCCTTTTCCACTGAGAATTGGCAACGTCCAAGCCTGGAGGTTAAGGGGCTCATGGGACTGCTTAAGAATTATCTCCAGTCTGAGTTGGATACTATGAAGGAAAACGGGATTCGGCTGGAATGCTTTGGTCAGAAGGATCGGCTTCCTGATGATGTCCGTAATATGCTGGACAGCGTCATTGCTGCAACAAAAGACTCTTCCCAGCTCTGCTTGAATCTTTGCCTCAGCTATGGTTCACGGGCTGAGATGATCCGGGCTGTTCAGGAGATAAGCCGGAAATGTGCAGAGGGTGAGCTGAAGTCTGAGGATATTGATGACCAGTTGTTCAGTGACCATCTCTATTCCACAGGACAGCCTGACCCGGATTTGTTGATCAGAACCAGCGGAGAGCAACGGCTCTCCAACTTTCTGCTTTGGCAGCTTTCCTACGCAGAACTGTATTTTACAGAAATACCATGGCCAGAGTTTCGCAGGGATCAGTTCCTTGCAGCTTTAGAAGAATACGCAGGCCGGCAGCGGCGTTTCGGGAAAACCGGCGCACAGACAGAAACTGCCAACTCCTGATTTTTTTGATCCCTTTTACCTGCAAGTACGAGCGCTCCTTTGGAGTCACTCGGCCAGCTTTCATGTTTTGGTGTCCCCTCCAGCGGGGAGGAGTAGGGATTTATCTGAAAGAATTTTTTTAGCGAGATATTATGAATCGTGTGATTCCTGGCCTGTTCATGGTGATCCTGTGGCTACTGCTGCTTTTTGCGGCCTCTCCCTTTCTCTTTTGGTGCGCCCTGACCATTGGTACCGCTCTTGCCTTGCATGAATTTTTTCGTATGGTTGGTAAAACTCCAGGAACAGGCATTCGGGTCCTGACCGTGTTGACCTGTCTGATCCCAATGCTGGCAGCTGCTGATGGCAATCCTACAGAGGTGCTGATTGGTAGCTACCTTGCCCTGTTGGGTCTGATTCTGTTGACCATCTTTTTTTATACCCGTTTTACCGATGCCTTGGCCTTTTTGACCCATTCCGGTTTTGCGGTGTTTTATGTAACACTCTGTTCTGCCTTTCTGGTTTTGCTCCGTTACGTTGAGGACGGGAGTTGCTGGCTGTTAGTATTAACTGTCATTACAGCTGGTTCTGATACCGGAGCATATTACGTTGGCCGAACCTGTGGCAAAAAAAAGCTCTGTCCCAGTATCAGTCCGGGTAAAACTATTAACGGGGCAATTGGCGGGATTCTGGCTGCGATGTTCAGTGCCAGTCTGTTAGGAGTCTTCCTCCTGCCCGAGGTTGGCTGTCTTGCCTTGGCTCTGGTTGCAGCCCTGCTGGCTTTTGTGGGTATTGCCGGTGACCTGACTGAGTCCATTATAAAGCGTGGAACCGGGATCAAGGATTCTGGCACTCTGCTGGGAGGACATGGTGGGATTCTGGATCGGATTGACAGCCTGCTTGTGACAGCACCTCTCCTTTATCTGCTGATTTTTTCTGGAGTTATCTGATGAAATCTCTTTCTCTGCTCGGTTCCACGGGGTCTATTGGTAAAAATGTGCTCAACGTGGTGCGTTCCTTTCCTGGTCACTTTCGAATTGTTGGTCTTTCCGCAGGGCGGAATATTGAAGAGCTTGCCAGCCAGGTACAGGAGTTTCAGCCAGAGTGCATCTCTGTTGCTGATCAGGAGTTGGCCTCTCAATTCACTGCCCTGTTACCAGCGGAATACCAGGAACGGGTTTTTTGGGGCGATGAGGGCAACCAGAAGATTGCCACTATTCCGGCAGCTGAGATGGTTGTTTCTGCGGTGGTGGGAGCTGTGGGACTCCTGCCCACCTTGGCGGCAATCAGGGCGGGCAAGGATATTGGGTTGGCCAATAAAGAGACCCTGGTTATGGCCGGGCACCTGGTTATGCAGGTTGCGGCAAAGCATAAGGTAGCTCTTCTTCCCATTGATTCTGAGCATTCAGCTATTTTTCAGGCTCTGGAGGCTGGGCGTCACCAAGATATAGGAAAAATTATCCTGACTGCTTCAGGTGGCCCCTTTCGGGGCTTGGACAAAGAAGAATTACATCATGTCACCCCGGAACAGGCCCTGGCCCATCCTAACTGGGACATGGGGCGCAAAATCTCCATTGATTCGGCAACCATGATGAATAAGGGGCTGGAGGTTATTGAGGCCTGCTGGCTTTTTGATGTGCCTGTGGAAAAGATCAGAGTGGTTGTTCATCCGGAATCCATTGTTCACTCTCTGGTGGAGTATATTGACGGCTCTGTTATGGCCCATTTGGGGGTACCGGATATGCGTATTCCCATTGCCTATGCACTGTCCTACCCGGAGCGCTTGCCCCTGAATCTCTCCCGACTCAGTCTTTCCGATTGCGGGAATCTCAGTTTTGAACAACCTGATTACGAGCGCTTTCCGGCCTTGGACCTTGCCTTTCAGGTTATGCGAGAGGGTGGGGTAAAACCGGCTGTCCTTAATGCAGCCAATGAGGTGGCTGTTGCTGCCTTTCTTGAAGTAGAGATCAGGTTTAGTGATATCACCTCAATTGTTGCTGCAACTCTGAATCGTTTTGCGCCGGGTGATGATCTTAACCTTGAGGCTATTCTAGCAGCAGATGCCCAGGCCCGGGAGGCTGCCCGGCAAGAAATTGCCCAGCGGGTATTGGCTGAGTACTCGTAACACGAAAGCGGACCAAGGCTATGGAAATTTGAATATGCGGAGCAGAGCTGATCTCTCATGAAAACATGCTCCCTCTGGCAACTGGGTGGCACGTTGCATGTGGTTTCTGTCCTGAATAAAGACACACAACGTTTGAGATTGATCTGCCGGTTTATAAGCCCATCTTGTTAAGAGTGAGCAAAATTCTTTCTGTAACAGAAAGAAAAAGTTGTTTTTTTGGGAAAGAAGGGGTATAAAAAATTGTATTAAAAAAAGAAAGGACGGGCAGAAAGTTGAACTTTCCGCTTTATGAAACGAAGGCAGCTGAAATTGGAGGAAATATCATCAGAAAAAGGAGGATATGAGTTTCAGCTGCCTTCCCCTTATAGTCAACTGCACAATCTTGATTTTGTCAATTGAATTTTTCAGCGATTTTCTGAATTTGGAATCATTGTGATGGTCTGGCTTGTATAGCCCCTGCCATATCTTTATCCTTCCTTGCATCACGTCTCTTTAAACATTGCTCTTATTTTATACGGCAGGCCAGCCTGCCTTAAAAAGCACAAGATTGTAGATGAGGTTTTCCAGGTCTTGGATTGTCTGAACACTGCGCCCTGTTTCCGACTGAATATGGTGCAACGGTGGTGTACAATGCGGTATTGTAAACTTCACATGCCACATATGAAGCCTGCAATGTAACGTTGCAAGCTTACAATGAGCCATGTTAAGCTTACATTGAGGCGTTGTAAGCGTGCAATGGGACGTTGCATGTTTACAACGAGGCATTGTAAACTTCATATGCGGCATGTGAAGCCTGCAATGTAACGTTGCAAGCTTACAATGAGCCATGTTAAGCTTACATTGAGGCGTTGTAAGCGTGCAATGGGACGTTGCATGTTTACAACGAGGCATTGTAAACACAAAAAAGGACAAGTAAAACAGTACAGGAGGTTGTTATGGCACGTTTTCCTCGACGCGAAGCAGACATCAGGATTCTGGTACAGAACATCATTGCCGGGCTTACAGACAATCCAGACTTTCCCAATCCACCTGTTACACCGACGCAATTGCAGACTCTTCTGGATAATTCCATCGCTCTGGAGGAGACCCAGGTTGCGGCACTGGCCGCATCACAACAGGCTACCGAGGCCAAGCAGGCTGGAAATGACAAAATGATTTCAGCGGCAAAAAGCGTTCTCAACTATGCCGAGGATACAGTGGACGGCAATGACGCCAAACTGGCGGCTCTGGGCTGGAGCGGCAGGGCAGAGCCGACCCCGCTCCAGGCTCCGGGACAGCCCAGGATGCTGGAGACTCCAAAGAAGGGCCGGGCTGGCTTTTTCTGGACTGGAAGAAATCCCCGGACGGCGGCAAATCGGCCTTTTACCGGGTTGAACGACGGGAACCGTCTGCCGAGGAATGGGTGATGGTCGGCACGGCTCTGGAAACCGAGATCACCCTGAATAATCAGGAACGTGGTAAGGAGTGGGAGTATCGGGTTATCGCAGTAAACAAGGCTGGTGAGAGTGAGCCGAGTAATACGGTGAGTGCGGTGTTGTGATAGGTTGAATCATGGAGCCGGGATTGACTGCCCGGCTCTGTTTATTTTAGATAACGTTACATTATGCGACACTGTTATAACGTTTTAGTTCAGCGAGTCCGCTGGAACGTCTGGTTATTTATTTTTATTTAATATTTTTCTACTCTCTTCGATGATATGTTCAACAAATTTCTTCTCTGCTTCTTCTCTCGGCAAGTCTGTATGATATAAAATCATAGAACCATCTTGACAGTCCCAAAGCTCTCTTAACCAGCAGAATATATGTTCTAAACCTAAGTTATCTCCAACGTACTCATTATCAGGTATTTCATCTTCTATTTCATGATGGATGTTCGAGTATAGAAACTCTGCACCTTTCTGAGGGGAAAGCTCATTGTTGACAATACGTTTTAAGGTGAGGTTCAAAAGATAATTTGCTGCTTCAAGCTTTGTAGGTTCTTGTATGCCCATCTTTTTTACTGCACTAACAAAAAGAGGGCCGACCTCATACATATCTGGACTTTTGATAAAAAACAATTCCCCTAACTCTTCATTGTAGAATCCTTCATCTAACCATTCATTGGCAAGTTGTTTAATTCTATAGGCCGTGATCTTTTTGAGCTTATAAAGACTTATGGCTTCAAGTGGGGTCATTTATTTTGGTCAAATAACAGGATATTAAAGGGGAAAACATGCAAAGCTGAGTACTCATTGTGTCTGTGTCATCTTTAACCATCTTGAATGAAAAGTAAACAGGAAACTACTGTTGACGGAAAGACGAATCGGCTGAAAATCGCTTTCGGAAGGCTATCTGCAGGCTAATTGCAGGCTTGCGGGCTTGCGGGCTGCAAATGGTTCAGTGTAGATCGTTTTGGAGCGGCGGGAAAGTGGGAAAAAATCGGGTACACGCTGACCATGTACCCGAACACCTCAAAAGAAACCACCATCCCGGTTACGCAACCCTTTGGACCTCCCGGAGTGACCCGTCATGCGCGTCAGTCTGCTCATTCCCTTTTTTCGATAGGCTTGTAGATACGCCAGCAAAAAAAATGCACATCGCATATCGTGTGGCTCCCTTATTCCAAGGAGGCAGGGGCTATTTCTTCACCAAGCTCACAAGGAAAAGGAGGATGATCGCCCCAACTACAGCAGTGACCAAGGAGCCGATCAGATCATTTCCAACCGATATTCCGAGCTGCCCAAAGGTCCAGCCGCCAATCACTGAGCCGATGATACCGACAACCATGTTCACGATCAGTCCGGAACCGCCACCCTTAATAACTTTACCAGCCAACCAACCGGCCAATGCGCCAAGACCGAGAAAAATCAACAGCGACATAAGATCCATCATCCACCTCCTTGTTTAAGAGCACCTGTTACATGAAAATCCGTTGAACTTTCATGCAATATTATCCCACCACAGAGGTGGCGGGACAAAATTAATTAATGATGCAATGCTTGGCAAAATCAACAGCCTCGCTTGCAGACCAGTCTGCTTTCGGTTTATCCCGCATGTTCTGACACCACCGCTCACTACCCACTGTTGCAGGACAGCCTGAAAGCATAAGTGCCACTCCGGCCAGGACAACACCACAGATAATTCTCTTCAGTACGTTCATAGCTTCTCTTCTCCTGTTGTAAATATAATGATTGATTAAAAATAAAAGAGCTAAGATTTTCGCTCCTGACTCGACTGGCTTGGCCTTCTGCCTTGACCATTTCGGCGCGAAGAGGCTCTCTGATTCCCCTTCTTGCCACCCTTATGACTATATTTGCTGCTTCCTTTATTGCTTCCTTTAGGTGGCTTGACCAACAACTCTTCTTCCGGAAGCGTACAGTCCAATGACCTGCCAATATACTCCTCAATATCTGGAAGCTGAAACGCCCCTTCCTCACAGGCAAAGCTGATAGAAATCCCGCTCTCCCCTGCCCTGCCTGTCCTGCCGATTCGATGGACATAATCTTCCGGCTCATAGGGTAAGGTGTAATTCACCACATGACTGATGCCGTCAATGTGGATTCCCCGGCCAGCCACGTCTGTGGCAATCATCACGCCATTGGTATTGGAACGAAAGCTTTCCAGCCGGTTCATACGTTTTTTCTGCGGTACATCACCGGTTAATAAAATAGCATTGATCCCATTCCGCTGCAAGCGATCATTCAGGCGGGCAGCTTCGCTCTTCATATTGGTAAAAACCATGATCCGCTCATGCTCCTGAGTAGTAATCAGGTTATACAGTACATGATACTTTTCATCACTGGTCACGGTATAAACAATCTGACGTACCGTATCCACAGCCACCTGTTCAGGCGCACTCTCAATGGAAACCGGTTTTACACACCATTGCGAGGCCAGATGCTTGACCTCCTCGGTCAGGGTTGCGGAAAAAAGCATGGTCTGACGCTGCTCTTTGGGCGGCGTCTTATAGATAATCCGCCGGACATCAGGAATAAAGCCCATATCCAGCATCCGATCCGCCTCATCAATGACCATTATTTTGGTCTGTCGGAGATCAATAATCTTTTTTGAGGCATAATCCAACAAACGTCCCGGCGTTGCAACCAAAACATCAACAGGACGCTCCCCCAGCATCCGTTCCTGCTTCTGATAATCCGTCCCCCCATAAACTGCCACAATACGCAGCGGCGAATACCTGGACAGTGCCTTACCGTCCTTGGTAATCTGCATGACCAGTTCTCTGGTCGGAGCAATAATCAGAGTCCGGGGACATCCAGACTTTCGCCAGGGAGGTTTATTTTTTTCCTGTCGTTGCTGCCTGTTTTCAGAGATCAGACGGGTAAAGACTGCTATCAAAAAAACAGCACTTTTGCCGGTTCCGGTGCCTGCCCGAGCAATAATATCTTTTCCTGCTATAGCATCAGGCAGGGCCTTTTCCTGGATTGGTGTGCAGTATTTAAAATCAAGATCAGCAATGGCATGCATCAGCCCAAAAGGAAGCGAGAAATCATGAAAGCGGCTCTTGCCCTCCACAGGATCAACAGGAAATTGTTCCAGGGTCCAGCGGGGCTTTTTCTTTTTTGGCCTGTGGATGGGTTGGTTTTGATCCCCTTTTTGAGGCCTTTTTTGAAGCCCTTTTGCTTTTTTTTGCTGCTCTTGAGTCTGAGGGCCAGTCCGTATCTCAGAGCTGGCATGAGTACCTGCCTGTTGAACATGCCCAGCATGTTCAACATATTCAACATATTCAACACAAGAATCTGTTTGAGACCCTCCCTTTTTCTTGTTCTTATCTGATCCGGCAAGGCGTTTCAGTTTTCGTCCAGCTTTAAGAAGAAATTGTTTTATCATATTTCAATGCTCATGCTGCCTTCTTGCTTGAATAACCTGCATCAAGAGCAAGATCCCCATCCCGCAAAGCCAGGTAATCATCAAAGTCCATCATTTCATCAACAATGTGGTCAGGAAAAAACTCAATAATCCTGTTTGCCACTGTGGAAACAAACTGATGATCATGGGAGGAAAACAGGACAGCCTCGGAATAAGAAATCAGGGCATTATTCAGTGAGGTGATGGACTCCAGATCCAGATGATTGGTCGGTTCATCCAGAATCAGGACATTAGCCCCGGACAGCATCATTCGGGAAAGCATACAACGCACCCGCTCGCCGCCGGAAAGAACCGAGGTCTTTTTCATGGCCTCTTCACCGGAAAAAAGCATTCTGCCCAGAAATCCCCGAACAAAACTCTCATCTTCCTTGGCTGAGGCAAACTGACGGAGCCAGCCCACCAGATCAAGTCCGTCATCCTTAAAATATTCAGCATTCTCATTGGGAAAATAGGAATGGGTAATGGTCACGCCCCAACGAAAAGAGCCACTGTCTGGTTCCAGCTCACCCGCCAAAATCTGAAACAGGGTGGTTTTGGCTAAACTGTTGGATCCGGCAAAGACGATCTTATCCCCTTTATTCACAGTCAGATCAAAATCCTTAAACATGGAAACACCATCAACTTCCTTGCTTAACCCTTCAATTTCCAGAATCACATCACCGCAGGGACGTTCTGGCTTGAATTCAATATAGGGGTATTTCCGGGAAGAAACCGGCATATCCTCAACAGTAAGTTTTTCTAACAGCTTTTTCCGTGAGGTTGCCTGTTTGGCTTTTGAAGCATTGGAACTGAAACGCTGAATAAAGGCCTTGAGTTCCTGTTCCTTGGCCTTGGCCTTCTTGCTTTCACTTTCCTTCTGGCGAAAATGCAGCTCACTGGCCTGCTGCCAAAAATCATAATTGCCCACATAGACCTTGATTTTGCCGTAATCAATATCAGCCATATGAGTACAGACCTGATTGAGAAAATGACGATCATGGGACACTATGATCACGGTGTTCTGAAAACGGGCAAGAAAATTTTCCAGCCAGGTAATGGTACGGATATCCAGATGGTTAGTAGGCTCATCAAGGAGCAGGATATCCGGGTTGCCAAACAGGGCCTGGGCCAGCAAGACCCGAACCTTCTCAGTCCCTTCCAGCTCCTTCATATTTTTCTGGAGCATATCTTCTCCAATCCCCAGTCCCTTGAGGAGAACTGCTGCCTCGGATTCAGCCTCATAGCCGTTCATCTCACCGAACAGCACCTCCAACTCACCAGAGCGAAGACCATCTTCCTCACTAAAATCAGGTTTGGCATAAATGGCATCGCGTTCCGCCATGACCTCATACAGTCCTTTATGGCCCATAATCACCGTGTTCAAAACAGTATACTCATCAAAGGCAAACTGATCCTGACGCAACACAGCCAGGCGTTGCCCCGGTGTGATAGACACCTCGCCATAATCCGGGTCAATCTCGCCGGACAAAATCTTCAGAAAAGTGGATTTACCAGCTCCATTGGCACCGATCAGGCCGTAACAATTTCCTGGTGTAAACTTAATACTAACTTCTTTAAAAATAACCCTCTTGCCATAAGAGAGTCCTATATTATTTGTTGTTATCATAGCGTACTCGCTGAAATATTATGCAAATGAATTCTGTAAGGATAAAAAAAGAGTAAGGATAGCAAAAAAGGAGGGAAAAACTGCATGAAACCTTGCTCACCATTCAATAGGAGCCACTATAACAGGAAGTGCATGGTCGCGTAAATGCTTTTTCCTGCTCTCCGGGATCAAAGGCGGGCATAAAAAAAGCCCCGTAACAAACATTACGGGGCCTTGGCGCTACAATTGAATCAACCCTTACTGCTGAACAACATTTTCGGCAGCCAGTCCTTTTTGTCCGTCAACAACGTCAAAGGTAACCCGGGCTCCTTCTGTTAAAGACTTAAAGCCGTCAGCCTGAATTGCGGAATGATGTACAAAAACATCTGGCCCGCCATCCTGCTCAATAAAACCGAATCCTTTGGCATCGTTAAACCATTTCACTGTGCCTTCTGCCATTTCCTGCTACTCCTTACTGTTCGCGATTCAAAAGCATCTCTGAAATCGCTTAAATCATTAAAACATCGAGAGGGTCTCTTGCTTAATAAACACGAAAAAAATCATCTCGACCGCAGCCACCCTGTTCCAAGAAAACCCAAAAAAAACGCACGGCTCTTTATTATAAAAGATATTGTGCGGTATTCTTTTCGTTATTTTATGAACTACAAATAGTGACTACACAAACATTACATAGGTACTAATAACCGATCCCTGAAGATAAGCAAGCTTTTTCTACATTATTTCCCCAAAAAAACCTATTAATACAAGATGCCTCCCACTCGTCTCCCGGAAAAAAAGAGTGCATGGGCATTTTTATTCGTATAAATAATGCCTTTCCCCACCTCTTTCATGCCCTGTTCATTGTACATTCATGCGTTACGCTTAAAGAAAATAATCCACCCGGTTATTATCACTGTAAGCAGGCCCAGGCCACCAATTATACCAATATAGGGTGCTATTATCTCCCAGGTATGTAAAGAGACAAGGAGTTCCTTTGTCGCCTTGGGATAGACCTCTGCCTTTCTGAACAACAAGGCACTGCCAGATACGGCAAGCAGCAGAAAGAACGGGGAAAATATGATGGCGGTGATGCGATGTAGTTTCCTGATTTTCATGTATCCTCCTTGTATTATTTTTTTACCCCTATTATAAGAAGCTGTAGGAGCGAACCGATGTGTTCGCCCTTTTATGCCTGATAGACACGCAGGTTTTCTTCCTACAGTTCAGCACATAACATTTTGAGTTTATTTGTTATTTACACCCGTACTTAATCAACCCAAATTAAGCCTTGGCAACATTATGGTAAAACAAACGCCCCCGGATTCCACGTTATGGACAGTTATATCTCCATGATGTGCCAGGACAATAGCCTTAGTGATACTCAGTCCCAGGCCGGTTCCCTTGATGTTTTTCACCGCCTCTGAGCGATAAAACTTATGAAAAACACGGTCCAATTCTTCTTCCGGGATACCGATGCCGGTGTCCTGAACAGTGAGTTTTATCTGCTCATCACAATGTTGCAGGCTCACTATGACAGAACCTTCCGGGCGGTTATAATTAACAGCATTTTCAAGGAGATTTGTCATCGCCTCTGTTAAGGCATCCTTATCTCCCAGCAGCGCGACCTCATCCCTTTTTCCCTGAACAATCCTTATATTCTGCTCTGTTGCCAGTGGAGCAACAAGCTGTATCGCATTATCCAGACATTGATTCAGAGAAATCGGCTGAAAGGTGGTAGACAGGATATCCGCATCAATCCGGGCCAAAGTCAGCATACCATTCACCTGCCGCAGCATATTATCAGTTACTGTCCTGACTTCCCGCAGACTTTCGGCATACTCCTCCCCTGTACGCTCCTTTATCAGGGCGATATCACATTCGGCCTGAATAACAGCCAAGGGTGTTTTAAGCTCATGGGCTGCATTGGCAATCAGATCTTTTTCCGCTTCAAAGGCGGTTTGCAAGCGCTCCAGCAGATCGTTGAACCGTTCGGCAAACACATTCAGTTCGCTGGCAAATCCGTTGGAAGCAATTCTTGCTTCCAGATTTCTATGGGTAATGCATTGCAGGGCATCGGCAAAGATGGTCAAGGGACGCAGGGCGTGTGATGAAATCAAATAACCGATAAGGCCGATCAGGAGGATGAAAATCGGAGTAAGGAGATAAAAATAACGCTCCAATTTGGCAAGCATTTCAACGGTCCCTTTCAGCGTTTCAGCTATTCGTATGGAAACTTCTTTATCCTGTATCATAAAGTCGTTCCGAAGGACAAGAAGCGGCTCTTTGTTGGGGCCTGTTGTACGATAAAGCCATTCCTGTGTTTCCGCATCATAAGACTCTGGTGTATCAGAAATAAGATTGAACAGAGAGGGTTGCAAGGAGGGAGAGGTCAGATACGAATTGCCGTCTATAAACACCTGATAGTAATGTCCTGAATTGGGGATAGAGTACTCACCTCGGGCGACTTCGGCAATCTCAACTTCTATATAGTTTCCATGGGCGTGGATGAGTCCTTTCATGATTTGCAGTTTGGAGTGCAGCACATTATTCACCGAATGAAAAGCAACCGTTTTAAATTCATGCAGCAGAACAAAATCAAGCAGAATGACCATGACTGCCCCTGAAAGAAAAATCCAGAGTAACAGCCTTCCCCGTATGGACCCTCCAGATTTCATTCCTCCTCCTTGGGAATATAATATCCCACGCCTCTCTTGGTCTGGATCAGTTTAGGCTCGTACTCTCTGTCTATCTTCTTGCGCAATTTATTGATAAAGACATCTATAATATTACTGTCCAGATCAAAATCTCCGTCATAGACATGCTCGGAAAACTCAGTCCGGCTGATCACCCTGCCCTTGTTCACCACCAGGTATTCCAACAGAGCATACTCCTTGGCAGAAAGTGTTATTTCCTTACCTGCTCTGGAGGCTGTTTTGGCATTCAAATCAAGACAAAGGTCTGCGGCTTGTGCTGTTGAGGCGGGTAACCCTTTATTCCTTCTGATCACAGCAGTTAATCTGGCAAGGAGCTCGCCAAAATCAAAGGGCTTGGGAATATAATCGTCTGCTCCTCTATTTAAGCCCTTTACCCGGTTCTCCACCTCGGAACGGGCCGTGAGCATAATGACTGGTACATCAACACCCTGCTCACGCAGATTCTCAAGAACGGTAAATCCATCCATTTTGGGCATCATAACATCAAGCAGAACCGCATCATAGGGATAGGTTTCCGCCATATATAAGCCCTCTTCGCCGTCATGACACAGGTCAACAGCGTAGGAATGCTCTTCAAGCCCTTTTTTTAACAGAGCTGCCAGTCGCTGCTCATCTTCAACAACAAGAACTTTCATATTTTTTCCTCTCTTGTTTCATTATTACCGTTGACGTTTTCTCAAGCAACGGACTGAAACTTTTATAACCACAATACCCGAAGAAAGATGAATATAAGATGAAAAAACGTTTTTTTACAGGAAAGTTTACTTGGCACTGGAACCCGGAGAGAACTGAAACTTTTTCCAAAAACAGACATAGTAAACTAACCTTCTCAAGCCATTTTTTTTGGACAGTTTGATTTTAAATTTAGCACGGCTCTTCCCCTACCTCAATAACCATTTGTTTTCCTGACGGCAATCTGCTTACCATGTATTTCAACTTGCGACATAGTTGTTCTTGCGCAAAACGACGATTGGGTTGTTCAAGCGGCTCAAGTCGTACTCGCACTTCATGCTTGTCACTGCGTATCCATCCATGACATTGTGTGATGGCATAAAACAAATCAACTATCTCATTTTCCCGATTCCAATGAGGTCGAAGCCAAT
>NZ_JALAAI010000032.1:0-31014 GCF_052785085.1 Candidatus Electrothrix sp. | reverse complement strand
TAAGCAAGAGAAAGTAGTTTCATGGAAAAACCTCTTTGATTTTTTTCACAAATTATAATATTATCTCCCCAGAATGTCTATTCTAATTATGCAGAATATGGCGTTTCCCACTAATCTGCGAAGAGCCCTTCTTTTTTCGTTAAAAATATTTTTTCTTTTTTTTACCGGATAAAAGGGCAGGTGACCTGTAATGCCCTTCTGGTGGGGGATTGCGTCCTGTATGGGTGAAAGCACCCATGAAAAAATGGGTATATCTACCCAATTGCGCAATGGATATTTCTATGGTATCAGAAAAAGGTGTTTTCTGCAAAGCAGAGCAAACAAATTAAGGAGAGGTTCTTTTAAAAAAAGGGGTGCCACATTCTTTCCTCGCATTGCCCCTATCTTTCTCTGGAAGCGTCAGTGGAAAGAATGGAGCAATACTTTTTAAGAATGTAGTTGTCCTTTCTTTCCTCGCACCACTCCTTTTTTACTACGGAGATGTCAGAGGAAAGAATGGAGAGGTGCATTTTAAGAATGTAGTTGTCCTTTCTTTCCTCGCACCACTCCTTTTTTACTACGGAGATGTCAGAGGAAAGAATGGAGAGGTGCATTTTAAGAATGTAGTCGTCCTTTCTTTCCTCGCGCCACTCCTTTTTTACTACGGAGATGTCAGAGTAAAGAATGGAGCAATACTTTTAAAGAACGCAGCTCTCCTTTCTTTTCTCACGCTTCATGATTTTTAAAAAGTAACGGTCCTTTCTTTGCACGGAGAGGGCCTGTTTGAAAAAGCAGGATGACTGATTAAAAAAGCACGGCCTGATAGTTTCCTCGGGCCAGTGCGCAGAACAAAAGGAGGTCATGATGTTAACTGGAAGTGTGCCCAAATTGCTCAAAGAGGCTCATCAGGTCAAAGAGGCGTTGGAGAAAATAGGAGACGGGCTGCCGGATGCTATTTCCGCTGACGTGATGGCAACAAAAATCAGCGCGCTGGAGGCCAAGGTCGGTGAGATAGACGCCCTGAACGCCGACAAAACACGCCTGGTGAACGAAAAAGGGGACCTGGCCGAGGATGTGAGTGATTATATTGTCCGGTCCCGATCAACGGTAAAGGGGATTTTCGGGGACGACTCCTCGGAATACGATATGGTCGGCGGGACAAGGGCCAGTGAGCGGAAGAAGGGGAGGAGGAAGGAGGATGAAGAGGAGTGAGTGGGCCTGCTCCGGGGGGAGCGGGGGGTGATTTCTTGCCGGGCGCGTGAGGAATGCGTGCCCAGTGGGTTGTGTGATTCGAACCTGCAACCTCGACCGGTAACCCGCATGGCTACGGGGTTTGATTTTGGCCTGTGATACCAAATCACATATTTTTTATTGTTCTTTGTAGAAAGTATGGTGAAAAAAAACTTGACATGCAAAACCCATTTAATTATCTTATTGGAAACCTTTTTGGTTTTTTTTTTTTGCCGGGTGCGTATGTAATGCGTTGCCCGGTTTTTTTATGCCTTTTCTCTGAAACTTGGGATGCCGGATACAGAGCTTTTTGTATGAAGCAGAGCTTCAGGAATAAGAGCATCCAAGCCGGAGCTTGGGGGCCAGAAAAAGGAGACATTATGAACACCGATTTAAAACAATGCGAACAACTTGCCCGTCATCTGCCGTTTAAGGAGCGGTCTGCATTGCTCGCCAGTCTTATCAGCAGTTTGGACGATTTCAGTGAAGCAGAATGTGAAGGTTTGTGGCTGGAAGAAGCTAAGAGGCGTTATAAGGAATATAAGGCTGGTAATATAACAGGGAGACCGGCTAAAGAAGTTTTTCGGGATGCTCATGCAAGATTGCGTAAATATTGCAGTTATGCATCAAAAAAAGCGTCCATACTATTGGATTGACCGTCTGTAGTTTATTGGTGCTCAAACTCTGCTTGGGCACAGAACATACTGAAGCCCGTTTCAGACAAAAACAGAGTTCCAGAAATAAGAGCACCTAAGCCGGAGCTTGGGATCCAAAAAAATATCAGGGAAAAACAATCCGAAAGCTCGTTCCCCCTGAAGCCTCCCCCCCGTCTTTGACAACGAATTCTCCATCAAGTTGGCTTGATAAAAGCGGCACAAGTCTTAAACCTATGGTATCAACTTCCTGAAAATTCACCTGTCCAGGTAAACCTATCCCATCGTCACTGACCGTGAGCACATACCTGTCTTCAGAATCAATGATAAAGCCAATACTGATTGTTCCCTTCCTGTTATCAGGAAAGGCGTATTTCAGGGCATTGGACACGAGTTCATTGATGATTAAACCGCAGGGAATTGCACGATCAAGATTCAAGGAAACTTCAATGACCTCTATGGTTAAGGATATATGAGATGGAGAAGATGTATAGGAAAATATTAAAGATTCAACCAACGCCTGAACAAACTCCTTAAAATTAATATTTTGAAGATCTTCTGTATTATAGAGTTTCTCGTGAACCAAAACCATAGTGTAAATACGGCTTTTTGTGTCAATGAAGCGCTGCAGGGCGTCAGGGTCTTTGACCTGATCAATCTGAAACTGAAGAAAAGACGACATCATTGCCATATTATTTTTTACCCGATGATGGATTTCCTTCAACAGTACCTCTTTTTCCTTAAGAGCTGCCTTGACCTGCTCCGTCACCTTCTGCAACTCAGCTGTTCGCTCCAAAACCATTTCCTCAAGATGGTTCTTCATCCGGCTCATTGATAAATGAGTACGCACCCTGGCAAGGATTTCCTGGGGTTGAAAAGGCTTGGTAATATAGTCCACCCCACCAACCTCAAACCCTTTGATCTTGCTTGTACTGTCTTTTAAACCGCTGAGAAAAACAACCGGAATATCAACCAATGACTCATCTTCCTTGAGCCTGGAGCATATTTCATAGCCGTCCATTTCAGGCATTTTAATATCAAGAAGAATAAGATCAGGGCGCTTTTTCTTGATGGACTTCAAAGCATAGGGTCCAGAGTTTGATCCTCTGGCCTGAAAGTTATTTTCATTGAGTATCTTGACCAGGAGTTTCAAATTTTCCGGTGAATCGTCGACAACAAGTATATCTCCTTGTATACGGTCGTTCTCAATCATCTTTATCTCCCAAGAATGTTTTCAACTTCCTCAAACTGGTAATTTTCAACCAATACATGTAAGGCGGTAGCTGTTTTCTCATGAAGAGAAGGCAGTTCTTGCAGAGCGGCAAAAAAACTCTGCTGGTCTAATTCAAGTGTTGCGATACGTAACCTGCTTATGACATCCTCTGGTAGCGCATCAATACAGGTTGGCTCAAGATACGTTGTAGCATATTGCTTGCCAGAATGAAAAGTATCTCCATCATCATCCTGATAAATGAACTGAATATCTAAATGCTTTTTCAGGGCTGCAAAAAGCTCTTCCTGTTTATACGGCTTACTGACAAAATCATCACAACCTGCCTCAAGGGCTTGCTCCCGTTCATCTCCAAAGGTTTGGGCAGTCAGGGCAATAATAACAACCTTTTTCTCCTCTTCTTTGCTTCGTATCTCTCGTGTTGCCTCATAGCCGTTCATCACCGGCATGCGTATGTCCATCCAGATAAGATCCGGCTGCCAGCGTTGCCATATTTCCACACCCTGTATTCCATTGGCTGCCTCTTTGACCTGAAAACCTATACGGCTCAATATGTTGGCCAGTATTTTGCGATTTGCAACAAGATCCTCAACAATGAGGAGGCGGCACGGCTTCTGATCCGATGCAATCCCAACGACATGGCGAGAAGGTACTGTGTTTTCTATGTCACCATGTTCAGCTTGTTCAATGGCAACCTTGAAAAAAAACGTTGAGCCGATACCAGGCGTACTGGTCAAACCAATAGTACCTCCCATCAGTTTGACGAATTGCCTGGTAATGGAAAGCCCTAAGCCGGTACCAACACTTTGATCCACACTTGTCGACGCCTGGACAAACGGGGCAAAGATTTTTTTCTGCTTTTCCGGCAGAACACCAATCCCTGTATCTTCCACTTCACAATGGAGCATCAAGGGCTTACCAGCCTCTTTTGCAGAGCGTACACGTAATGAAATCCCACCTGACCTGGTAAATTTAAAGGCATTACCCAATAAATTAATAAAAATCTGCTGAAGTTTTCTCTTGTCTGCTTTGATATAACGAAGCAAATCCTTGTCTTTTTTTATTGTAAAAAACAAGCCCTTTTGAGCAGCCTGTTGCTGAAAACTTTCTTTGAGGTATTCAAGAAAATTATTCAGATCAAAACTTGTTATATCCAGGGTTATCAGGCCTGACTCAATCTTGGCAAGATCCAACACCTCGTTGACAAGACCAAGCAGATGGTGAGCATACCGATTTATTACAGTAAGTTGATTACACTGCTCCTCATTAAGAACAAGATCCTGCTCCAGAATTTGCGCATATCCCAAGATTACATTAAGTGGTGTGCGAAATTCATGGCTCATACTGGAGAGAAAATAGCTCTTTGCCTTATTAGCAGATTTTGCTTTCTCTTCAGCGCGTTTACGTTCTGTTATTTCCTGCTGCAAGGCACGGGTTCTCTCTGCAACTTTTTTTTCCAGCTGGCTGTATAAGAGAGAGTTGGTAATTGAAATGGCAAGTTGTGATGAGAGAAGGGTTAACACCTGCAATCGTTGCTGATTAAAGGCACCTCTTGTCAGTTTATTTTCCAGATAAATAATACCAACAAGCTTTCCCTGATTGACCAGGGGCATACCCAGGATGGACGTACATTGTTCCTGTAAAATATACGGGTCGTGGCGAAAACGCTCCTCCTGAGCAGCATCAGAGAGCACCACATTTTCCCGGGTCCGGGCAATATAGTGAATAAGCGTACTGGGTACTTGAGAATATTCTTCAAGAGCAATGGAACAAAGAACCTTTATTTCATCATTATCAGCAGTCCCCTCTGTTTCAATAAACCATTTTTTTTGGCGTGGTAATAATAATAATCCCTTTTCAGCCCCTGCATTTTCCATGACAATGCGCATCATGTTTGCCAGTAATTTGCTGAGCACAATTTCCTGGGATAATGTCTGCGATGCCTTGATCACGCTGGTCAGATCCAACTGCATTGAAGAGTGGAGCATGGTAGCGTTCACAGTTGTACCTATTCCATCACAGGATTCTGCAAGTTCAGGATGACGTCCTTCTAACTCGGCAACCTTTGCCCTTGCCCCCCATTTGCTATAGGAGGAATGGGCTTCCTGAAAAAATGTCCGGGCAATCTTTTTCACTCCCCGTTCCCAGTAATATTCACCAGCTAATTCATAGGCCAGGGCTTCTTCTATTCGATAATTATTTTGTTCAGCCAACAGAATCGCCTGCTCATACCATTCTTCTGCCCCAGGCTCCTTCAAAAAACGTGCTTTTTCTGCTTCCACTAAGGCATAACGATGCTGAAAGTTCTCCGGTGCATGGCTGGCCCAGAATTTCATCTGTTGCTGAGCCCCTTCTACCTTTCTGATAATATCATCCTGCTCATTATCAGGCACCTGATGAAAAGTTGCCAACAAAACTAAAGAAGAATAGAATTGATAGATAGGGACGACCATGACACCGGTATTTGCCTGCTCATATTTTTTCGCTAACAGGGCATTATCCCGGGCCTGATTAATTTTTTTAAACAGATAACAGAGCATGGTCTTGGCAAGATACACAGCAAAGACAGCCATTCCATAATTACTTTCCAGCAAAGGAGCAAGCATGGTTTCTTCATCAAAGGCTTTGCCCTGTAACTTATACGGTAATATGTTCTTCCCCTGGAGGTTATATACTGTTTGCTGCCAGATATTGAGATAGATCTGCTGGTACTCCAGTTTACAGCGCTGCATCAGGGCACAGAATTCTTCGTGTTGGCAGGCAACACTTGCAAGCGGATGGCCCAGCCAAAAAAGATAACTTCCGCAATGCATAAGGTTGATACCTGCAAATTCCAGGTCACCGCTTTCCAGGCCATATCGACTGCCCTGGAGCAAGGGGTCAATGGTCTCCTGAGCATGTTTTTTCCAATGATGTACTGTAACGTAATAAGCAGCAAATACCTTTGCCCTGACAGCTTCTGAGGAAGAGTTATTCAGCAACCAAAGTCCGGCCTGTCCTACTTGCCAACCTTGCTCTATCTTACCAGAGGCGCAAAAGAGGAGGGCAAGATTGACATAACCAAATGCAGAAAGATCTGAATTACCGTGAGTTATCGATATCCTGACCATTGTATAGACAAGGCTGGGGTAGAGTTCCGGCGCAACTGTATAAGATGGGGAAATAGCAAAGTTGAGAATGCGCATAGCAGCTTGTTGTTCAGGGACTGCCATTCTTCCCAGTGTATAAATTTCTTCAACGGAAATCTTTTCAAGAGGAACTTGCTCCAAATGGACTTCCAGCATTTCCAAAACCTGCAACGCAGTTTCCAAGGCAAATTTCATCTGATTCCTGAGCATATACAACTGAATAATAATCTCAAAGGGCTTGACTTTATCAACCAGATGCTTGGTCTTTTGCAGCATAGTTTCAGCGTGTTTTTCAACCTGCTCAAATTGACCAAGCAAAAAATACGCTTCCAAAATATCCGTATACAGGGTCAACGAGATATCATACTCTGTGTGCCAATGATTGGCTGGCAAGTATGCTTTGGCAAATTCCAAATATTCAATCGCAACCTGACTTGCCATTGCCCGCTTTGCTTTCTGGCCTGCCTGCAAATTTAAACGGGCAATGGCAATCTTCTCCTCTGGATCATCAATAATATCGAAATTCTGATTAAAATGCCAACAGATATCAAAAATGTTTTCAGAAAAATCAGAAGAGGTCGTGGAACGGCTCTCCTTGATAAGCAAACGACCAACCTGGAGGTGAATACGCTTTTTCCGGTCATCAGCAAGCAATCCGTAAGCTGCCTGGTGAATCCGATCATGAGAAAATTTAAATTTTGCTGTTTCTGCCAAATCAATATGCTTATAGTTTTCATCAAGAGGCTGAATGAGTCCCTGTCTGCAAATTTTCCAGAGAATTGCTAAGGCTTCCGTCTCAGAATCATCATAAATTTTTACCAGCGTTGCAAAATCAAAGGTATTACCAATACAGGCAGCCAACTGGATAAGTGTACTGGATGCAGAAGAAAGACGATCTATTGTACCTGCCAACAGGTCAACAGCATTATCTGTGATATTCCGTGATGCTATTTGCTCAATATCCCACTGCCATTGCTGCTGCTCAAGATTAAAATGCAAAAGCCGTTTTTCTCGTAAAACCTGTAAAAACTGATGGATGAAAAAGGCGTTTCCCTGTGTTTTCTGATAAATGAGGTTTGCAAGAGGCGCAATTCTTTCCCGTTGATTTCCTAAGCTTTTTTGGACAAGTTGCTCAATGCTCTTCGGGCATAAGCCCTTTAATTCAACCGTATTAACAACTGCATGTATTTCTTTCAACCCCTCCAAAAACTCCATAAGAGGATGTTGGTTATCAATTTCATTATTCCTGTAACACCCTATAATAAAAAGATGATTGATATTATCATCTGTAATTATTTTCCGAAGCAGTACCAAGGAATCCTGATCAGCCCATTGCAGATCATCAAGAAATAAAATTATTGGGTGTTCTTTATCGCAAAGAGAGGTAATAAACTGAACAAAGAATAAGGAAAATCGATTCCTTGCCTCTGTGGGATCAAGTACTGGCACCTCACTCTGAGGACCTATGATAAGCTCCAGGGTTGGTATAATTTCAACAAGAAGCTGGGCATGATCTCCCAAGGCAGCAAGAATCTTCTCCCGCCATTGTGCCAAAACATGTTCCTTTTCCATGAGCAGGTGATGGCAAAAACTATCACATGCCCCTGCAATCCCTGAATAAGGTGTATTTCTTTGCAATTGCTCAAACGTACCAGCAACAAAATGCCCATTCATCAAGGTCATGTTTTTCTGGACTTCATTGACAAGAGCTGTTTTCCCAACCCCGGAATAACCGCTTACCAGCATCAACTCGGTCTGCCCCTGGCAAACCCGCTCAAAGGATTGCAATAAGACTCTGGTCTCCTCCTGCCGCCCATAAAGCTGTTGAGAAATATGCAATCTCGCAGAGATATCCTGCTCTGCCAAGGGAAAAGAAAAAGCAGGATCATCTTTTAATCTTTGAAAATTATTATAACATTTTTCAAGATCTGCCTTGACCCCAATCGCAGACTGATATCTCTCGTCAGCATTTTTTTTGAGTAATCTCATTATAATATCCGAGACAACCCGTGGAACATGGGGAGCAACCTCATAAAGAGGAGAAGGCTTTTTTGCTATATGGGCATGGACGACTTCCAGGGCATCAAGGGCTTGAAAGGGCAATCGGCCTGCAAGGAGTTCATAGAAAATGATCCCCATGGAATAAAGATCGGTTCGGTAATCAACCCTTCTGTTAATCCGACCGGTTTGCTCAGGAGAAACATAGGCTAAGGTCCCCTGTAATCGTTCAAGCATTTGCACTGACGGCATTTCGTACAGCAAACGGCTGGCTGCTCCGAAGTCGATAATTTTCAGTTGATTTGTTTCCTGATTGACAATGATATTATCCGGGGAGATATCTTTATGAATAATGTCAACAGAATGGATATAGGCCATACCATCAGCAAGCTGGAGAGCCAGAGGAAAGAACTCCTGGATAGAGACCCTTTGGTTTTCCATAACCCTTTTTAAGGACACCCCTGCAATATCCTCTACAATAAGGAGAAGGGTATGCTGATAGGGTTCAATCCCGTACGCTCTAATGACCCTTGGGTGGGAAAGGCCTGCTATGATATCATATTCCTGTTTGCGATAAGAAAATTCTGTTGGTGAGACATGCTCTTCTTTGAGCATTTTCAGAATAACAGGCTGATTATCTTGTTTTCTTATGCCACGATAGATGAGTGAACGGCCACTTTCACATATTTTCTGCAGAACGTGATAGTGAGGGAGGATCAACATAACAAGGCCTTATCAGGAATTTTCAGGAAATACTTTTCCTACTAGCAGATTGGTAGAATTTCATCGCATAAGGTGACCTGTTGAGAGCCTGCTGAAGAAAGAAAAAAAACAGGCTCTCCAAACTTATTGAACAGTTGTTTCAATCAACAAAAAAATCAGCCAGCACTTACTGGGTGATAATCATTGCGCCCTCCCCGCTTCGTGCCCGAAACTCAGGTCGATACATGGCCTCAATCTCTACTGGTGGCAGGGTATAGATCCCTGGCGTAACAGCCCGGGACAGGTAGGCTGTTCGGAACCTCCGTAATTTCTGGTTTCCTTCAATTTTTGGAAGGGATTTGGTGGCAAAGGCAGCCACAAAACGATCATCCCGAATATCCACATAGCGATTATTGGTGAGATTTTTAAGCCAGGAAAAAGCAGTATCCTGCTCAGTAATGGGCCGCTCAATTTCAAAGCCTGCTGGCAGCAAGTCAACCAACAGGGCCTGGAAGTCAGCTCCAGCTTTAACCTCTCCCTGAAGAGTCACCACCAGGAGTTCGCCCTGCTGGACAGCATCCACAGGCATGGGTTCACCAGCAGTATTATAGTATTCCCGAAAGACCGTAAAACCATTTTCCACTGGCTCAGGTGCTGCAATGGGCGAGCCTTGCACAGTGGTGACCATCCAGACGGCCTTGTCCCCGGTATTGGTAAGAGTAAGCGGGCTGGTGAGCAGGGCCTTGCCCTCTCGTTCCAGGGCAAAAAAGCTACTGCCAGGAGCAGGCTGTAGATTTTCTTTGATCCCCTCTGGATCATCAGTCACCTCGGTCTCATCAGGTTCTGGTGCCTCGTTATTGCCAAAACTGAGGGCGGCTTTTATGCGGGCAAGGAGAGAAGGCCCTTCCTCGTCTTTATCCTTTCTTTCTTTCCTGGAAGTTGCTGCCAAGGCCTGTTCCACAATATTCAGCTCAAGAGGACTGCTTGGCTCAAGGGTGAGCGAGGCCATGATCAGCCATGCCTGTTCCTGGGTCGAGAGATATTTTTCCTGGGCAAATAAATGGGTTAGTTCCTGCCAGGCCGGAGCCGGATCGACTTCTGTAGTTCCAGACTCAGCAATGATATGGATAAGAGCGGCCAAGTCGCGGAGGTGCGACCCATAGTTTGACCAGCTGGCAGTCGGATGAGCTTTTGTCTGGTCCAAGGCCGCCTTCAATCCCTTCATGGCCCGTTTTTGATCTCCTAATAAGGCCAGGGCCCCGGCAAGTTGGGCCTTAGCCAGTGGTGAAGAAATCTTATTAAACCAGGTATCAAAGAGGTAGCGGGCATCTTCATGCCTGCCCTGTCCGGTTCGAGCCAAGACCCAATGGGCGTAAGCCAGCGGAGCCAGTTCATGAACCTGGGGGTTATGGGCATTTTTGACCTGATTACTCAGCCAGTTCATCCCTTTTCTATAAAAATACGCAGGCACCACATAGCCCTTTTCCTGAGCACGGCTGAGAAAATCCAGGGCATAGGCAGAAAGCCAGGGCGCAATTGGGCCACTGTCTGACCAGAGGGAAAAGGCCCCTTCACCCACTTGTTTTTGGAGAATACGATCAATGGCCTCCTGTACCCTGCCAGGCAGCTCCTTGTCCGGTAGGGGCGACCGGCCGGTCGCCCCTACTGGAAAACGTTCTGCCAGCAGATTGGCTGAAAGCAGGGGCATGGCCCGGCTGGTCAGTTGCTCCAGGCAGCCATAGGGATAGCGATCCAGCTGGCCCAGCAGACCAGCCACATCCAGATTAGGTGAGCTGGAGATGCTTAATCCCACTTTGGCCGTTTCCGGGAACATTCCTTTGATAGTGTCCTTATCCAGGGTGACAGATGCGCCCGGATCAAGCCGGGTAAAACGGCGTGTTAAGCTGGGCAGGTATTTCCCCCGGACATTAAGGGGAAATTCACCAGAATAACTATACCCTTCTGGTCCTTTGACCTGGACATGGAGCATGCCTGCACCGATGGTATCTGCCTGCACCGGGAAGCGCAGGTTTTCCCGCTTACCTGGTTCCAGAGTGATACTCTGCTCCGCTTGGGAACCTGTGCCCGACCCCTCTGCGTCCTCACTCATAGATACGGCCCCCTCTGCTGTCCAGCTGATCTGGTACTCGCCTGTGGGACCATCAATATTTTCCACAAGGAGCTGAATGCTTGACTCATCCTCCTGGGCCAGATAGCGGGGCAGGGCAGGGGATACCACCACCGGATCATTGACCTGAAGGTCGCGGCTGGCTGATCCCAGCTTATCCCGTGACCAGGCCACAGTCATCAGACGAAGCCTGCCATTGAAATCCGGGATTTCCAGAGGGACCGTGGCTGTGCCATCTTCTCCAACCTCAACCACCCCGGAAAAAAGAGAGACCACCTTAATATTGGATTCCGGGGCCCCGCGTAATCCGTTCTCACCAGCACCGGTGCGCAGAACCAGGGGCTTGCTCTCTGGCGGGGCAATCAATTGCCCGTACAGATCCCGAATCTCCAGGCCCAGCTGCTGCTTATTAAAGAACCAGTCCAGCGGGTCAGGTGAAACAAAATTGGTGAGCTGGAGAACCCCGTCATCCACAGCTGCCAGGGTGAGATGTACCTTTTCACCGGCTGCTGCCTCTCGGATCTCCACGGGTACCTTGAGCGTCTGGCGGGGACGAATCTTGTCCGGAGTTTTGAGAGCGACCTGCAAACGTTGGGCTGCCGGATCAACATTAAGCCAGACCAGTCCCACAGCCCGATCTGCCCCCTTGTTATGCTCTTTGCCAGGACGATAGACCGTGACCAGGGCATAAACACCAGCACCCCAGTCGCCCTTAACTGGGATTTCCAGGGTATCAGCTCCCTCAGCAAGGGAGAAATTTTGTACATCATGGATAGAGCTATTTGCCAGAATCAGGCTGGCCTGACCTGGATAAGGTGATTTTATCGTGAGCCTGGCCGTCTCACCGACCTGATACTGCTGTTGATCCAGCTCCACCTTGACTGCATCCGGGGTATCGCTCTTGCCAAGAAGCTGCTCGCCAGCTGTAAAACGAAAGGCTGTGAGCACCTCTGCCTCCTGATTGAGCAGTTCCAATCGGTATTCCCCTCGGGTGACAGGCAGGGCAAGGGAAAGAGGCTTACTTTCCTGCCATTGCAGCTGATCCCGTCCTTCCTCGTGATCGCGCACGATCCGTTCATAGCCCCAGCGACCATTTTTGCGGAACCACTGGTAATCAATCTCTTCCCGAACAAGACGGTAACCCAGGTGGCCCTGTTGTTGGGGCAGGCCCTTGCTATCCAGCGCAATAAGGGAAAATTTGGCTGTACTATGGGCCTGGACCTGGGCATCCTTAAAACCGGGTTGTACGCCCAGATATTGGGTCAAATGCCGCACCGGAATCGTGGTGGTCGCAGCCACGCTTCGGCCATCAATATCCATAACCTCAGCACGGACTACAGCTTTGAGGGGCTGGCGAGTGCTTTCCTGCTCACCCTTGAGTTGGAGGTTTAGGCTTCCCTGTCCCTGGGCATTGGTGGTGATCTCTACCAGCTCAATATCGCCAATGCCTGGCTCTTCACCAGCCCGGCCAAAAAAGAAATTGGCAAAATCAGCAAAAGGATGGGGATCATACTTCAGACTCATCCGGGCCTGAACCCGCAGATCCGATCCTGGTGAACCGTAGAAATAATCAGCCTGGACCAGGGCTTGGGTCCCTTGCTGCGGGGTCAACACACCCTTGGCCTCCAGCCGGGCCTCCAGCCGGGGTGGCTTAAAGGATTTAACCAGAAAACTGACCTGGCCCACCGGCTTTTCTTCCACATCCAGATACAGGGCTGCTGTCCAGGAACCAGAGCGGGCAGAGGTCGGCAGGTCGATAGTCTCACTGTATCCTCCAGCAGCATCCGGGGTAAGGATTCGCTCCAGCTTGACCTTGGCATTAGGCCCTTTCAGACGAAAAGTGAGTGGTGGCGTATCAATGGCCCTTCCTAATTCATCCCGAACCAGGGCCACCAGGTTCACGGTCTCTCCAGGGCGATAGATGCCTCGCTCGGTGTAGACAAAGGCGTCCAGCGGGCCAGGGGCTGCACGACCGCCCACTCCCCGATCACTGAAATCAAAAGGGGCCTGTTGGAGCTGGAGAAAGGTGAAGCCGTAATGACTGTCAGTGGAGACCAGCTGGACTGCTGCCTGCCCTCCCTTGCCGCGCAATAAACCAGGGGCAAAATGAACCTGACCTTGTTCATCTGTGGTCAGGCGGGACAGGGGCGTGTTATTACGGGCAGCAAGAACAATCTCAATGCCAACCAAGGGTAGGGCGGTTTCCAGGCTCCGGGCCACAACCGTGAGACCATTATGGCCTTGATAGGCAGTCAGCCCGATATCGGTCTTAACCAACCATTGACTGGCTGCACCTTGCCAGCGTTTTGAGGTGGTATTGCCATCTTCAGCAACCAGGATATAGAGTCCAGGATCTGCAATCTTTTCCTTGGGCAGGGCTAGTGAACTGACTTTTTTCTGATCCTTCTGAGAGCTGATCTCAGTAACGCCCTGCCAGATCAGTTCGCCTTCCTTGTTTTTGATGGTTTCCAGCTGGTATTCATTCAGTTTGCTGCGAAAGGCGTTACTGATAAAATCTCCCAAAATATTCCGTTCATGAATACGGTACAGATGCAGCTTCACCTTTTGTACGTTTATGGTGTGCAGATTCACAGCCCCGGAGGCATCTGCCAGGATATAGTCGTTCTGGTTGAACCAGAGCAGAGGGGGGCTATGACCAGTGGCAATGTTGAAGCTGGTCGTATCAGCGAGTTCTTTATTTTTGCCTTTGAGCCCCTTGCGCAGAGTCACCTGATAGGTGGTACCGTAGTCAACACCAGTAATGCAGAGCTTTTTGTATTCCACAGAGAAAGTGGCCTTCAGGGCAGGGGAGATGCGGACATAATCCTCGTAATGGGTCTGGTTGGGATTAAGCAGTTTATCATTCATTCCAAGACAAAGCCTGGGATGACCGGTTTCCGTATCTGCGGTGGTGCTCTGAATCCGTAATTTTTTATCTTCCGCCTCCTTAATTCGCAACCGGGCCAGTCGTTCTCCATTCTCGCTACTGCTCTCCAGGCTATTCAATCGTTCGTAGAGTTCAATAGCCACTGGGGTCCAGTTACGATAAGAGGTCGTGCGTTGCTCCAGGGCCGTGCCGGTGAGGGACAAAGCTGCCACTCGCAGGCTGTCCTGATCCGCTGCCTGATAGGCCAGCCAGCCACTTTGACTGGCCTGGGGCCATTTTCCGGCACAGCTGCTTGCCCTGGCAACTGCCAGCCAAAGGTCAGCGTCTGGTTTACCGGAAAACAGGGCTGCCTGTTGATACAGGGGAATGGCAGCAGCGCATTGTCGCTCCATGACCATGATATCTGCGGCCCGACGGAGCAAATCTGTCTCCTGGGGCTTGGGCGGCAGATTACCCTTGGCCTGATAGTCTTTGGCATATTTATGGGCTTCTTTTTTCAGAGTTGCAAGGTTATAGTCCTTGGCCTGGACAGTGCCGGAAAAAAGCACGGTCAGAAGAAAAAACAGGAGTGGTACTGCACGAAGACTCGTTTTCATGGGCGGCTCCATTGAGAAACAGGGAAGGTGGTCGATGTGTTGATAATACTTTCTTAAACACAGGTGAGCAGGGTTGGCAAGGAGAAAATAGCATGAGCAAGAAACACTGTCTCAGATAAACTGGGTTGAGATGATCAATTTTTCATAGTTTTTTGTCCCAGCCCAAGGCGTGGAATGATTCCTGGGCCTCTTGGCATGGGATACCTGCACACTATTTCAGAAATATAGTAAAGAAAAAACTCAGAAATTTCCACTAAAAATAACGAGAAGGAAAGATCATCAGGAAACCAGGGTTGCAAAAGTCACTCTGCCGGATATACTCTGAGGCAAGGACCATACAGGCCAAAATAAGCGTTAATACTTCAACCTGCCCTAAGCTGATTCCCAAAAAAAAGGATCCTTGCTATGACCAACAAAAGTGTTCATTCCAGTAAAGAAGAATATATCGGCGAGTTATTAGATGGAAAGCGTCACGGACATGGGCTCTGTATCTACCCTGACGGGGGGCAGTACGAGGGAGAATGGCGCAATGATAAACAACACGGACAAGGAACCTATTTTGATCCCAACGGCGGCAGTTTTGAAGGCCAATGGAAAGACGGGATGCGCAACGGCCTGGGCTGTATTGAGTGGGCTGGCCGCTATTACGGCAACTGGAAAGATAATCAACGCCATGGGGAAGGCACACTCACCATGCCGGATGGAACAGTATACCAGGGGCAATGGAACAATGATATCCGGGAAGGCAAAGGCACCCTGACCTATCCGGATGGCTCTGTTTATGAAGGCGGGTGGCAAAATAACCAGAAACACGGTCAGGGAAAACTGACCTTAAGAAACGGAAGAACCTATACCGGCAGCTGGGAAAACGGGGTCCGACAAGGGCAGGGAACTGTTCTTTATCCAGATGGTGGTAAGTATTTTGGTGCCTTTGTCCAAAACCAGCGTCAAGGTCACGGGGTTTATACGCACCCGGACGGCACAAAGTATATCGGGCAATGGAAGCATGATCAGTATAATGGGCGTGGAACCTATACTTATCCATCTGGAGCTGAGTATACGGGTTTTTGGCAAAACGGAAAACGACATGGCGAAGGAACGCTTATATATGCAGAAGAGGACAGATACGAGATAGAAGAGAACATATACGAGGGAGAAGAGAACATATATGTGGGCGAAGAGGACATATATGAGGGAGAAGAGGACAGGTACGAGGGAAAAGAAGATAGATATGAGGGAGAATGGCACGAAGACATGCGGCACGGCAAGGGAACCTATATCTATGCCAACGGAGACAGCTATGCCGGTGAATGGCGTGATGACAGGAAAGAGGGGTACGGCACCTTCACCTATGTTGAAGGAGATACTTATATAGGTGAGTGGCACAACGATCAGAAGCATGGTGCCGGAACCTATGCGGCTGCTGACGGCGGAAAGTACACCGGAGAGTGGCGTGCTGATCTGATGCACGGACGCGGTACCTATGTTTCCCATGAGGGAGAACGCTACGAAGGAGAATTTTTCGAGGGCAAGCGGCACGGTGCCGGAAACTATACCTTTAGTTCCGGCAATATCTATTCAGGCAATTGGCTGGATGGTGCAATGGAAGGAATGGGCACTTTAACCTGCACTGACGGTACCATCTACGAGGGAGAATGGAAAAATGGCTTTATGCACGGCACAGGAAAGCTTTCGTTTACAGACGGTATGGTGTATGAAGGTGAATGGGACAGAAACAAGAAGCACGGGCAGGGGACTTGTACCTATCCTGACGGCGGCGTTTATGAAGGTGAGTGGTATAATAATACACGGTACGGTCAAGGAAAGCAGACCTATCCTGATGGGGCTGTTTATGAAGGAGACTGGCAGGACGACAAGCGGCACGGATATGGACGCTTGATTGATGCTGACGGTGATACCTATATCGGTGGCTGGGATAATGATAAAAAAAACGGGAAAGGTATCCTCACCTTTGCCAATGGGACAGAGAAAAAAGGCTGCTGGATCAATGATAAATTCAGCAGTGAGAAAAAGATGAAGGATAAGGATACCAGAGATAAGGACTTTCTTGATATGTTGGGCAGTGATTTATCAGACGCAGCTGACCAGGTTGAGTAAAGAGCAGGCTGAACAACTTCGCTGTTTACTCTGGAAGATTTGAGTTTGTTTGATATTCAAGCATTTTCCGGCAAAGCTGCTATTCCCTGCGGCGCATAATATGTCGTGTATAAAAAATGAGTGCTCCGGTGGCCGGGATAGTTACAACCCAGGCCCAACAGACAGGTACATGGAACTGGTGCAGGGCATGTTCCAGCAGGTTGTACAGGTAATAGGGAAAAGCCACGCACTCTGCTGTATACGCCAGTACCCGCTTTCCTTTTTCTTGCTGTTCTTTCCGCTTTTTCTTTTCACGTTGATCCGCATCAGCCAGCAATGTATCCAGCTCAATCGTTGAACGACGCAGTTTTTCCACCAGGGCACCGGTGTTCAGTCCCTGACGCAGACCGGTGTAATACTGCTGGTAATTGGTCAGAAAAGCAGGCTGAGTGTTGATGTATTTCACCTCATGGACAGCAAGTTTCTGTCGCAATTGACGAAGTTCTTCGATTCGGGCACTGTCCGGGAACTGTCTGGTTTCGTGGAGGTGCGCGGTATGGTCGGCCAATTCACGGATGAGATCAATGAGTCGATAATGCTGGTATACGGCCAGGACAAAGAGCAGGGTATATTCGGAGCGATACCGGCTTGGAAACTGATCACGTAGAAATCTCGGTCTTGGCGGGGCAGGTTTGACATGGCCAGCAATTCCTTCATTGGCCGCTGTAAACAGGACATTGGCAAAGGTCTGCACCGGAATGACGTGCCCGGTCAGGTTCTCAAGGGGCGGCGGAAGATAGGCACTGTTCATGCCCCTGGCCCGGCGGACCAAGTCGGCCTTGTCCGCTTCACTGTATGTCGGTGCAGGATCACCTGTCGGAGTGATGAGCAGCGAATTCAGGAGAAAACGGTCGCGCAGCATGGAATCCCAGCCCGGTCCGGCCAGGGTATCGAATATATCCTCAAGGGTCAGGGCTTCTCCAAGGACACTCTGGATCAGCGGTAGATCGTCATTGCCCTGAAAACGATTTTTGGCTGATTTCCGGTGCTCTTCGTTCTTGAATTCCCGAATAAGCTGCGAGCTGTTCAGGCCGCTGTCGTCTTCTGTTTTTTTGCAGGAGTGCCCTTTGTAGGAAAGTTTGTTGGTAATCCTGACGGCAGCAGCAGCCAGCTCATCTTCCGCTGTCTCTACCCTGTCAGGCCGAACCTCAATATAGAGGCACAGGTAATCCTGTTCCAGCAGAAAGCCTCCGATCCGGGTAAAGCGGATAGGGAGGCGACTTTTGCCGACCCGCCATACCTGGTTGAGTTCTTTCAAGAGCTCATCATTCTGCACTGTCATAAGGACATTTCCGTCCTGAAAGACCTTTTCCGCCAGAGGCTGGAAACGGCGCAGCGCACTTTTCACTTCTTTGCGGGCTTCCTGGTCCGGCTGGAGAAAAGGAATGCGGTGGGTTTCACCGTCTTTTTGGGTATAAGCAAAGCTCGGGGGAGAATCCGGCACCGTGACTTCCGGGTTTCTTCTGTAGATGTTGAACAGGGTCAGGCTGAATGAAGATGTTTCGTTGTGATTGGCCATGCTTTTCCTCTCTATGTTGTAGAATTAAGGACATAAGGACGTACAGAGGCAGTGCGTCCGTAGTATGTTCAACAGGGGAATGATTTCTGGTGCATGAAATAATAGCCTGATTTTTTCGTGCCTGCGAGGAGATTTCGGGGCGGCGGGCAGTGTGATTTCTATAAAATCGCACCTATTTCTTTAATTTTTGGTTGAAATATTGCCCTGTAAAAATTCTGGGTCGGTTTTGGGGCATTTTTCGGTCGTTTGGGTCGGTCAGAGGAGAAAATGGGGGTTGTTTTGGGAAAAAATCCGGAGAAATTCTTTTGAATCAGGTAGTTGAGTCAAGTTTTCAATGTCGCTGTATCATGTTGAATATGCGTTCTTATTTGACAAAACCAACACAGTGTAGTACCTCCTGCAAAATAAGGGTGAAACAGGGTCGGGGAGGGGAGGTACTACAAAAAGGTATTGACAGGGAACTGAATTTATGGGTATAAAAAAAGGCAGAGTCACAATGACACTCCGGGGCGCCCTGGGTTATGACTTTTGTTTGACTTCGTATTTTCCATTTTTTTGTCACAATGACACTCCGGGGCGCCCTGGGTTATGACCAATCGCTTTAGCCCTGTTCTGTTTAGCCTTTTGTCACAATGACACTCCGGGGCGCCCTGGGTTATGACGGAACCCCAAAGCTCGATAAAATTCTTAACAACATATTGATCTTCCTTATGTAGATAGACTTATTGCCTTTTGATTCCAAGGCAGACTTGGACAAGGTGCTCCCGAAACAATGGAGGAACAGTTATGCTTACGATTCGTCCAGAATACGTAATAGACAGTAAAAAACAGCCAAAGGCAGTGCTTCTTCCTTTTTCTGACTGGGAGAAAGTGCTTGCGGAGCTTGAAGAGCTTGATGATATCCGTGCATATGATCAGGCAAAAACAGGCTCGCAAAAAAGTGTCCCTTTTGATCAGGCAGTTCGTGAAATTCAGGCGGAATACGATGCATGACATATACAGTTCTCTAGAGTCGTAAGTTCTCTGCCTTTTAGAAAACTTTTCCAGCTATCTATCTGAAACTACGATAGTTGAGATTTTCAACCCTATTTTGTCAGGATCGTAATTTCAGGAAGATAGAAGAACTTGCGACTCTAGAGTACAGTTGAGATCCTGCGGTCTGCTCAGAAGCAGATTCGGAAGATTGATCAGAAAGACCAATCTCGGATCATAGCTGTTATTGCATCACTTGCTGAACAACCGCGTCCTGCGGGAAGCAAAAAACTGTCCGGTCGTCCGGCTTGGCGTATCCGAATTGGCCCATATCGAGTGATCTACGAAATAAACGACGGGAATATCAGTGTGCTGGTTGTCGCTGTCGGTCATCGCAGAGAAATCTACAGACTGTAGGGGCAACCGGCGGTCATCCTTATCCATACCCTGAATTATCGCCTCGGCACACCGGGCGGTTCACCGAACCGCCCTTTCTCCGTCCTTCCCTCTTGTTGTATAATCCTTAAGCAACGATTATATTTCCCCTATGAGCACAACAGAAAATCCCCATGACAGTGTTGTCCGGCAGGTTCTTGGACGCCCGGAGGTAGCGGTCGGATATTTCCGTCACAGCCTGCCTGCGGAGCTGGTCAAAAAACTGGATTTTTCCACTCTGGACCGAGTGTGAATTTTCACTCACTGATTTCGGTTGATGATCCGGCGATATTGCGGCACCTTCCCGAGTTTTCCCCGGTGCTGCACGATGTGACCCGGCTTGAGGATGATGAAATCATCGGCGAGGCCGCTGCCGGGACGTTGCTGCTTCTGCTGAAATACATCTTCCGCCCAGACCTGGCAGAACGTCTTCCCGGCCTGCTGATTCAGGCCCGGACGCTGCTTGAGGATGAAAACGGACGCGAAATCATGTTTACTCTGCTGTACTACCTCACCGGCGGTACCGGCAGGGTGGATGAAGAAACACTTGAACATGCTCTCAAAGAAACAGCTTCCAAAGGTGAGGTTATGAAATCTTTTCTGAAAAAATATTTTGATCAGGGTGTACAGAAGGGTGTCGCGCAAGGAGAGTTACGGTTACTTTTCCGTCTTCTGCACAAACGTTTCGGCGACCTGCCTGGCTGGGCAGAGGAGAAATTACAGGGGGCACCATCTGGAATGCTGGAAACCTGGTCAGAGCGAATTCTGACGGCATCCACGTTGGAAGAAGTTTTCTCTGAACCGGACGGATCATCCTGTTAATCCGTTTAAAAGATGTCCTTACAAAAACGTAGGTCGTTTTTCGGGCAATTCGGAGTCGTTTTTGCCGGTCAGAGGGAAAAACGGGCTTATTCGGGGAAGAAGTTCGGAAAATTTCAGTTGAATCAGATGGTTGATGAAGATTTTCAAAACTTGAATATCATGTTGAATCTGCGGTATTATTCGGCAAAACCAACACAGTGTAGTACCTCCAGCAAAATAAGGGTGAAACAGGGTCGGGGAGGGGAGGTACTACAAAAAGGTATTGACAGGGAACTGAATTTACGAGTATAAAAAAAGGCAGAGTCACAATGACACTCCGGGGCGCCCTGGGTTATGACGTTTCCATTTGGGTCATGAATAATTGCGTTCATTGTCACAATGACACTCCGGGGCGCCCTGGGTTATGACCATAAGAAAATTCAAAAAGGAGTTTCCGCGATGTTGGAAGTTGAATATCTGACAGATAAAAAGGGGCAACAAAAAGCGGTCGTCCTTCCCATTGAACTATGGAGACAGCTCTTCCCTCGGCAAAATGGAACATTTGAAGAGTTATCTGAAGCAGTGGAGGATTACTGCCTGAACAAAGCAATGGATGAAGCGCGGAACACGCCTTTAATGAACGGCAAGGAGGCAATGGCGTATTTTTCTAGTGCCCAAGTTCTGCTTGGGCACAGATATCGTGAAGCTCCGCTTCATACCGGGAAGCAGAGCTTCAGCAGCAAAGGCTCCCAAGCCGGAGCTTGGGAACCAGAAAAAAAATAATGGCCTCCAAAAAAGCCCCTCAATTCGTTATTGATCAGTTTACTGACGAAAGCAGATATATTCTGCAAAGCAACATAGTGGAAGAATACCTGTTCGGTTCGTATGCGACTCAAACCCAAACAGCACTTTCCGACATTGATATTCTCATTATCGTCAAGACGCTTACACCGGCCATACAGTCGCAACTCAGCGATATGGCTTCGGAATACGCGTTACAGTATGGTTTCTGCATATCTCCGATTCTCACCGATATTGAAACATGGAAAAAAAATGAAAAATTCAACACCTTGTTTTATCGGGAGATAAAAAAGAAAGGTATCAGGCTGTGAATGACGGCGATACGATAAACGACCTTTCGGATTATCGATTGAATAAAGCGAAAGAACTGGCCGAAGAAGCAAAATTGCTGTTTGAAAACAAACGATATGACGGATGCGTCAATCGCTCATATTATGCCGTATTCAGTGCTGTCCGTGCTCTTTTAGCCCTGCTCGGACTGGACAGCAGAAAACACAGTGCGGTCATAGCGTATTTTGACAGATATTTTGTCAAAACCGGTCTTTTTGCCAGAGAGTTCAGCCGAATAGTTCACAACTCCTTTGACGTGCGGCAGGCGAGTGATTATCAGGATTTTTATATCATCTCAGCCGATCAGGCAAAAATGCAGCTTGACGGTTGTCTGAAATTTGTTTCTGAGGTTGAACAGAAACGGTTGCTGCTTCTTGCAGGAGAACTTGAATTTCCCGATATTCAGTAGGGGGCGACCGGTCGGTCGCCTCTACCTCCGAATCCGGCGGATCATCCCGTTAATACGTTCATAACAGGCCCTGAAAAATTCCTGAGTCGAATTTCGGGCAATTTGTGGTCGTTCGGGGCCGTTTTTTTCGGTCAGAGAGGAAAACGGGCTTATTTCGGAAAAAAATTGGAAAACCCCTGTTAAATCATATGGTTGATGAAGATTTTCAAAGCTTAAATATCATGTTGAATCTGCGGGATTATTTGGCAAAACCAACACAGTGTAGTACCTCCTGCAAAATAAGGGTGAAACAGGGTCGGGGAGGGGAGGTACTACAAAAAGGTATTGACAGGGAACTGAATTTATGGGTATAAAAAAAGGCAGAGTCACAATGACACTCCGGGGCGCCCTGGGTTATGACAAAAATTGCCAATAATATCATTAAATAACTTTGTCACAATGACACTCCGGGGCGCCCTGGGTTATGACTTTGGATTGCAATCTGATATTTTTTACTAATATCGTCACAATGACACTCCGGGGCGCCCTGGGTTATGACTAAGGCTTGTTGATAAGCACAGCCAGAGATAAAGTCACAATGACACTCCGGGGCGCCCTGGGTTATGACCGTAGGGGCACGGCGCGCCGTGCCCCTACCCAGCCCCGGTTCAACAACGGCCTGTAGGGGGGAACCCCTGTGTTCGCCCTTATATCACCACCGGGCGGATTATTCCGGGCAGGCACGGGGGCCTGCCCCTACGGCGTTTTGGGTTATGACGGATCACTCGAAATTGAACGCTCAGGAAACAAATTATGCAGAATTTAGTTGCGCAGATGACCAGAGATGAGTTCGTTCAACTTATAGAGACAGTTGTTGAGAAAAAGCTCTCAGAGTTTATGGAGAAAATCATGGAAAACGAACTCAGCCCTGAGCTGGCAGAACGTCTGCGCCGCCAGAAAGAGCAGGTGGCATCCGGGGAAAGAGGACATTTGTTCAGCCAGGTAGTGGAACAGCTTGACTTGGCCTGATAATGTATGAAGTTCGAGTGTTGGACGATGCTGTCAGAGATTTAAAACGTCTGGATAAACCTGTGGGTCGGAGGACTGTGCGGAAGATATCCTGGCTTGCGGAAAATCTGGAGAACATCAACAATGAACAGCTCTCTGGCAATCTTTCCGATTTCTACAAATTCAGGGTCGGAGCATATCGTGTGCTTTATCAGGTTCTGGAAAAGGAATCTGTTCTGCTGATTCATCATATTGGCCATCGAAGGGAAATTTACCGCAAGTAGGGGCGACTGGCCGGTCGCCCCTACCACCCACCTGATTCCATGAGCACCTTCAGCCGATACGTGATCGCCTACGACATCAGTAATCAGCGGGAACGTAACCGGGTGAGCAAGGTGTTGAGCGGTTACGGCTTCCGGGTGCAGAAATCCGTGTTTGAGTGCTCGCTTTCAGCCGGGGGCAAGGCCAAAATGGAGGCGGAACTGGAACAGTTGGATTTGCAAAGCGGTTTTCTCCATATCTATCATCTCAATAAACAGGCTAAACGGAGCGAAATCGGCAAGGCCCCGCCTTCTTTGGACAGCGGATTCGCCTTTGTGGTGTGATTTCGGTACAAAACTGTAGGGGCAGGTCCCGGTGCCTGCCCTGTATTTTCTGGATGACGGCAAGGGTAAACACACAGGTTTACCCCTACAATATGAACCCGTATCGTCCCACCAGTCATGCAAGAAATCCTGCCCTGTTTCCAGCCCCTGCTCGACCTTTCCTGGCAGACCCTGCGCCTTGAACTGCGCAACACCCGCAACACCTTTGCCCGTCAGCACCCGCTGGCTGTGTTTGCCGCAATCTGCAAGCACGCCGCCAAACAGGCAGGCATCCCTCATAACCAGTATTTCTACCACCCTCTGGACGGTCCGCCCGACGACCGTATCCGCAAAAACACCATCTATGCGCTGGAACTGGTCTTTCCGGCCTCAGATACTGCGATCCCGGATCGTTTTCTCTCCGGCCTGAACAAGCATCTCCATAATCCCCGTAATAATTTCAGCCTGCATAGCAGCGAACCGGCCCGAACGCGTTGCCTGCGCGACCTGCTCACAGAAAATCCCCTGCGCAACCCGGACGAGGTCTGCCTCGAATTTTTGACTCCGTTTCCCTTTACGCCAAAGGAACAGGGACAACACCACCTCATTGACCGGGATATTTTTTTCCGCAAGCTGGAAGCCAGGATCAAACGGACCTTTGCGCTGACCCTGCCCGAGGTGGAAAACTGCTGGCAAGGAGTACGGTTGCTCTCCTGCTATTGGGAATATTATGAACGACAACGGAATGCTGGCAGTAATAAAGGCAAACAATACCTGAACGGCACCGTGGGACCGCTCTATCTGCGTGGTGATATTGAGCCGATTTATCCGCTTCTTCTGCTCTGTTCAGAAATCAGCAGTGGCAGGCGCAGCTCCTTTGGCCTGGGCCATTATCGACTGGTCCATAACCGTGCTTTTTTTGAGCCGCAGCTTACTGACCGTAGCCTTTTTCTTCGTTATCGCCAGGAGCTGTTAGAGCAGAGTGATCATCAGGCGGATATTGCCGGAGAATTACTGGACCCGGAGCAGGCTGAAACAGATCTCCATCAGGCCCTGCTGGACAATTCTCTTACTTTTCCGCCAGCCCACAGTGCAGGTATCCCCAAAAAAGATGGCAGTCTGCGCAGTATCGCCATCCTCTACCCGGAAAGCCATTGTATCCATTATTTCCTCAACCGTTTGCTTTCGCCGATTCTGGATAAGCTTTTTACTGATGCAGTGATTGGCTATCGGCCCAGTCGTTCCCGCCAGCTCGCTAAAAAACGCATTGTTCAGGCCTTTCACGAGGGCTTTACCTTTGTGCTCAAGGCGGATATCGCCTCGTTTTTTGATCAAATTAACTGGCAGATTCTGGAGCAAAAACTGGACGCCATCCTGCCTGTTGCAGATAGCCGGATACGTGCTCTCCTGCACCAGTGCATCCAAACCCGGATTGCCGGGCCGGACGGAATTATTCCCCGGAATAAAGGTCTGCTCCAGGGCAGCCCGCTTTCTCCGCTGCTTTCCAACCTCTATCTGGATGAATTTGACGAGCAACTGGCCGGTCTGGGCTATCGGGTGGTGCGCTATGGCGATGATTTTGTGATCATGCTCCGTTCCCCGGCTGAAGGCAAGGTGGCCCTGGCCGACATCCACCTGCTACTGGAACCGCTGGAGTTATCACTTCAGGAGGAAAAAACCCGTCTCCAGCCTCTGGATATGGGCTTCACCTTTTTAGGGCTGGAGTTCGGGGCCATGATCGACGAAGAATTTGTCGAACGCACCACCCTGAAAAAGACCCTTTTTGTTCAGGAGCAGTACGCCTTTATCGGTGTTGACAGTCAAACCGTGGTCATTAAAAAAGGACGGGAGATGCTGGCACGACTGCCCATTCACCGGATAAGCGGTCTTGTCCTGTTCGGGAGCAATACCCTGTCCTCCCGGCTGCTGCAACGCTGCTCCCAGGAACATATCCCGGTCTCGTTCTGTTCTCCGGCAGGCTATTATGTCAACACCCTGAAACCGGACTCGCGCAGCTATTTTCATCTCCTGGCGGAGCACACCAATCGCCATGCTGCCCTGTCCGGGGCCGGACAGGTGGAAATAGCCGCTGAAATCGTGACCGCCAAAATCGAAAACTACCTGATCTGGCTGCAGGGACGACGGGAACCCGAGGTGCAGGAACTTTTCCCGAAACTGGAGCAGACCGTTATCGCCCTGAGTCATTGTGCAGGTATCAACGAGGTTCTGGGTCATGAAGGCGCTGCGGCCAAGCTGCTCTTCCGGGCGGTCAACGCGCTGGTACAGGAAGAAGAGGGCAAGAGCTTTTTCCAGGCAAAGAGCCGCATCTGCCATTGCCGGGCCGATCCCTACAACTCCCTGCAGGACTTTGCCTCCTTTCTCCTGTTCTGCAAACTGAACGTGCTGGTGCGGACCAGAGGGCTGAATCCTTATCTGGGCATCCTGCACAGCCATAAGGACAGCTATGAATCCCTGGTCGCGGATCTGCAGGAGATGTTCCGCTGCCGCATGGACCGAATGGTTCTGCGGATGCTCAATCTGCGCCTCATTCAGGCCGGAGATTTCGAGGAAGACGAACAGGGCGGGGTGCGCCTGAACCGGGAGGCATCGGGCCGCTTTATCGACTATTTTGAGCGGGAACTCTCCCTGTGCCTGACCGGCGAGCCCGGCACCCTGAAGCAGCTGCTGCTGGCCCAGGTCAGTGTGATCGCCCGCTGGGCACGGGACAATCAGCGTCTGATCTGGTATAATGCCCGTTCGTATGAGAGGGAATGATTCGTAGGGGCACGGCGCGCCGTGCCCCTACCCGATGCCGGAATGACGACGGTCTGTAGGTGCGACCGGCCGGTCGCACCTGCAAATTCATGGTTATTTCTTTAATGTTCTGTTTAAATATGCCCCTGAAAAAAACGTAGGTCGAATTTCTGGGATTTTAGGGCTGTTTCAGCCTGTTTTTGCCGGTCAGGAGGGAAAACGGGCTTATTTTAAGAAAAAATCTGGAAAACTTCTTTTGAATCAGATGGTTAATAAAGATTTTCAAAACTTAAATATCATGTTGAATCTGCGGCATTATTGGGCAAAACCAACACGGTGTAGTACCTCCGGCAAAATGAGGGTGAAACAGGGCTGGAGTGAGGAGGTACTACAAAAAGGTATTGACAGGGAACTGAATTTACGGGTATAAAAAGAGGCAGAGTCACAATGACACTCCGGGGCGCCCTGGGTTATGACGAGCTATTGAAGACATACCGATAAATTTCCGTCACAATGACACTCCGGGGCGCCCTGGGTTATGACTAAATAATCCCTACACACTGACTTTGATATACGTCACAATGACACTCCGGGGCGCCCTGGGTTATGACTTTTTTCATGCTGCGCTGCTGCCTCCATTGAGTCACAATGACACTCCGGGGCGCCCTGGGTTATGACATTAAATTAAAAATAAAAAACTTCTGATACTACTTTGTCACAATGACACTCCGGGGCGCCCTGGGTTATGACTCATCGTTTAGCTGAAAATCTATAGGTCTTTCTTTGTCACAATGACACTCCGGGGCGCCCTGGGTTATGACGGATTTAAAACCTGTAGGCCTATAGCAAGAGTCACAATGACACTCCGGGGCGCCCTGGGTTATGACTTTTATGAATACTCAATTGGATTGTTAGTTTTCGTCACAATGACACTCCGGGGCGCCCTGGGTTATGACAAATGATTCTACTTTTTCCCCGTTTCCATAATTGTCACAATGACACTCCGGGGCGCCCTGGGTTATGACTTTTATGAATACTCAATTGGATTGTTAGTTTTCGTCACAATGACACTCCGGGGCGCCCTGGGTTATGACGTAAAGGCTTATGAGTAAATTTCTTAACTGCCTGTCACAATGACACTCCGGGGCGCCCTGGGTTATGACAAAATGTGTAAATAGATTCCATGATGTTCTCCTTGGTCACAATGACACTCCGGGGCGCCCTGGGTTATGACACGTAGAATAGATAATTATGAAGTCAACCTGTTATCTTGAAACAAGCGTTGTTAGCTATCTGACAGCCCGACCAAACAGGGATCTGATTATCGCAGCACACCAACAGATTACACATGACTGGTGGAAATTTCGGAAACCTGCATTTACGCTCTATGCCTCACAACTTGTTTTGACTGAAGCCGGAAAAGGAAACCGTGAGGCCGCCACAAAACGTCTGCAAGTGCTGGATGATATCGAACTGCTTGAATTAAAAGCGGATGCTCTTGACTTGGCAGATATTTTTATGCGTCACAAAGCCGTGCCGAAAAAAGCTCAAGAGGATGCGCTCCATATCGCTCTTGCGGCAATTTATGGGCTTGATTATCTTATGACGTGGAACTGCAGACACATTGCCAATGCGGAAATACAGAAACAGATAAAAAATATCTGCACTGACGAAGGCTATGAACTGCCGACAATCTGCACTCCAGAAGAACTGATGGGAGGGGAAGACGATGAGAAAGGATGCAATTATTGAAGAACTGCATAAGATACGTCAGCAGCATGCCCGAAAGTTCGGGTATGATCTCCGAAAAATATTTACGGACCTGAAACAGCAGGAAGAAAAAAGCAGCAGGAAATTTATTACTCTGCCTGTCCAGCGGAAACCGGCAGGGAGATAATACCAGTACAAAAAGAGGATGATATCACCTCAGCTGTTCAGGGCAGGAACTGACACTCCGGGGCGCCCTGGGTTATGACGTTTCTGTAGCTTCTGTATCGGCAATCTGCGGGTCACAATGACACTCCGGGGCGCCTGAGCTGTCAGCACAACAGGAGCCGTACATGAGCTTGGCAACAAAATTTGACCGGCACATGAGCTATGCCGACTATCTGACATTACCGGAGGATGAACGTTGGGAAATCCTTGAAGGTGTTCCCTATGCTATGAGTCCGGCCCCCTCCCGAATACACCAGAAGGTATCCGCCCGTCTGTTCAGGCAGCTGGATGCTTTTCCGGGCCTGAAAAATTGTGAGGTGTATTACGCACCCTTTGATGTTCGCTTGCAGGATGCCGAAGAAACAGAGGAAGAAATAACCACAGTTGTTCAGCCGGATCTGGTTGTGGTTTGCGATCCCGCCAAGCTTGACGATAAAGGCTGCCTGGGTGTTCCTGATCTGATCATTGAGATCGTCTCACCTTCAACGGCATCAATGGATAACATCAAAAAACTCGCCCTGTATCAGAAATACGGTGTTCGGGAATACTGGATCGTGCATCCGGTGGACCAACTCGTCATGGTCAGATTGCTCGGAAAAAACAAGGTCTACGACAAGGCGGACATCTACGATGCGAACGGTATAATTGATGTCCGGGTTCTGCCGGGGCTTAGGGTGCATCTTGATGCTGTGTTCGGGTAGGCAATTATTCTGGATACGCAAGGGCAGGCACGCAGGTCCGCCCCTGCGAAAACGAGGTTATTTCTTTAATTTTCGGTTTAAATATTGCCCTGGAAAAAACGTAGGTTGGATTTCGGGCAATTTTTACTCGTTTTGGTTGGTCAGAGAGGAAAAAGGGGTTATCTGGGGATGAAATGCTGAAAATTTCAGTTGAATCAGATGGTTAATAAAGATTTTCAAAACTTAATTATCATATTGAATCTACGGTATTATTTGACAAAACCAACACAGCGTAGTACCTCTGTCAAAATGAGGATGAAACAGGGCTGGAGAGGGGAGGTACTACAAAAAGGTATTGACAGGGAACTGAATTTACGAGTATAAAAAAAGGCAGAGTCACAATGACACTCCGGGGCGCCCTGGGTTATGACTTTCTATAAAAATCCAAGTAAGATTCCGCTTGTACTGTCACAATGACACTCCGGGGCGCCCTGGGTTATGACATAATTTCCTCCTACTGCTCATCGTTTTTGAGTCACAATGACACTCCGGGGCGCCCTGGGTTATGACATTGCCCTCTTCGGATGAAATGTTTTGACACCATATTTTTATGCAGCTACGATTTGAGTGGGATGAAAATAAAAATGCGACCAATATTCGCAAGCATAAGATTTCCTTTGCCGATGTTCCTGAAATATTCGAGAAAGAAGTAGTGATTGATTATGACGACAGTCAGAATTATAACGAGGAGCGTTGGATCGGCATCGGTGTATTACGGAGTGTAGTGGCGGTTGTGGTATTCACTGAACGTAAAAACAATACAATTCGTATAATTTCAGCAAGAAAAGCGAATAGAAATGAGCGAGAACGATATTACAAAAAAATCATCCGAAACTGACTGGTCGGCCCTGGAAGCTATGGCTGAAGAGGAAATAGATTATTCTGATATCCCTCAGCTGTCTGATACGTTCTTTCAACAGGCCCGGATATGGAAACCGCAGAAAAAAGTTTCAGTTACTTTCAAAGTGGATGAGGATGTTCTGAAATGGTTTCAAGCGGTCGGCGATGACTGGGAACTCCGCATCCAGGCAGCGTTACGTCTTTATGCGGAAACGCATAAAAAAGCATACAGATAAAACCGGCGCATTCCTGGGCACCCCTGGACGTCCTGGGTTATGACCGTAGGGGCGACCGGCCGGTCGCCCCTACCCCACGCCCTGAATCATCCCCTCGGCACACCGGGCAGACACGCAGGTCTGCCCCTACACAATCCTGGGATGACAATTGCTGGTGCCCAAGCTCTGCTTGGGTACAGACGCCCTGAAGCTCCGCTTCATGCAGGAAGCAGAGCTTCAAAAAAGGCTTCCAAGCCGGAGCTTGGGAATCAGGGAATCAGGGAATCAGGAAAATCCTCTTGGCCTCCGCACACCCTTGTCACACTGTTTATTAAGTATTAATTTTTTGATATAGATTTTTCTATATCGTTCAGATAGCCTCTTCATAGCCTGTCCACCTGGAGAGCATAGTCCGATTCCGCTCTGACCAGCCTGAACCTGACCGTGAACAAGCACGCAGGGCAGGCACAGGGATCTGGCCCCAGACTTTTCCTGCCGCTCAAAAAAAACTCTTGCAAAATCTGAATCATGCTATTATATGTTTTCGGCATGATCTCCCTGTCCTACACCATCACCTCCCTTACCCCCATCGTCACCGGTGACAACGAGTGCCGGAACACAGAGCTGCTTGCCACCGGCATTCTCGGCAGCCTCCGCTATCAATACTGGCTGCTCAAGGCCATGCAGGCGTGGCAGGCTGATCCGGAAAATCCGATCTATCCGCACTTTGAGGATGATCATCTTCCGGCCAGAAAAGGTCCGAACGATACAACGTTCCGCAATGCACTGGCAGCAGCCGGACCAGTGGTCCAGCTCTTCGGGGCCACCAATTGGAAGAAGATGTTTCGGCTGGAGATTGCCGAGGCTCCAAAAAAGGGCTCATCGCAGATTAGTGGGGAACGCCATGTTCCGCAAATACTCTGAGCCTGAAATTTTCAAAATTTCTATATCCAAACGCAGTCCGAATAATGTTTCTTATGCTGTTATTGAGTCCTTCAACAAA